>NZ_JBJEFJ010000067.1:26374-51831 GCF_051873915.1 Pradoshia sp. | reverse complement strand
TACTATCGGATTATCGCTCATAAAGCTTAGATTTCGCCCATAAATGAAATGATTTCGCCCTTAAAACGCGCGAAAGAAAAAGAAGGCTAATTACAGCAGAAAGAGTCAAAATGGACAAGTTGGGGGTGTTTATGCAAGAAAGAAATCATCTCCTTTCAGCTGGAAATCTGTCAGAAAGCAAACAAAAAGCCAGGCAATCCGCCTGGCCTAAACGTTCACTCTTTTAATGAAGAGGGAGGCAACGAAGCCTATAATGGTGATGACGACAAGGAAACTGAAGGCATATTGCACACCGGCAATCAAGGCTTCGGCGACGATGTTCTCACCCGCGGCTTCACCGCTTATCATGTAGTTGTGCTGGCCTTTTGTGAGCAGGCTGACAGAAACGGCGGTGCCGAGTGCGCCGGCTATTTGCATGAGGGTATTTACGATGGCGGTTCCATCGGGATAATATTTGCGCGGCAGCTGATTTAGGCCGTTCGTCTGCGATGGACTGCTGATCATGGTGACACCGATGATTAAGCCAATATGGAGCAGGATGAAAGCGGCAATCGAGATATCACGGGAAATACCTGAAAATAAAAATGTTGTCACAATGAGCAGCGCAAATCCCGGAATAACGAGCCATTTTGGTCCATATTTATCCATGAGACGGCCGATGACGACAGACATGATACCATTACAAGCTTCAGCTGGAAGTAAGATGAGCCCGGCAATCAATCCCGTTATTGCTAGTCCTGTTTTGAGAAACATCGGCAGCAGGATGGCCTGAGACATGATAATCATATGGCCGACGAAGACTGCGAAAAGGCCGAATACATACATAGGATATTTCAATACGCGCAGGTTCAAGAGAGGCTGCTCAATCTTGAATTGACGTTTGGAGAAGATGATAAGGGCAGTGAAACCAATCAAGATAGGCAGGATGACCTCTGTACTGACAAATTCTCCGCTGCCCTCGCCGGCCATGCTGAAGCCGAAGACGATCCCGCCGAATCCTAGGCTTGAAAGCAGGAAGGACGGGATATCAAATTTCAGTTTCCTTGGTACTGTGACGTTTTGCACGACCTTCCAGCCGAATGCGAGCAGGAGGAGAAAGATCGGCAAGGTTGTCCAGAAAATATAATGCCAGGTGAAATATTCAGTAATAAACCCGGAAAAGCTCGGCCCGAATGCTGGACCACAAAGGATGACCAGGCTCATAATGCCCATGACAGTCCCACGTCTTTTAGGGGGGAAAATCAATAGGAGAATATTAATCATGAGCGGCATTAAGATTCCGAGTCCGCTTGCTTGAATGATACGAGCAAGCAAAAGCAGACTGAAGGCTGGTGCCAGAGCGGCAACAAACGTCCCGAGTGAAAGCAAGGAGAGGGCGGTTATGTATAGCTGCCTTGTCGTATATGTTTGATTTAAATAGGCTGATAGAGGGACAAGAATCCCCATAACGAGCAAGAATCCTGTTGTGAGCCACTGTGCGGTGGCTGTTGAGATTTGGAAATCAGCCATGATTTCTGTGTAAGCCATATTTAAGGCTGTTTCGTTCAATAACCCTGTAAAGGCCGATAAAAGCAGAGCGGCCATAATGAGGGCTGGCTTTATATGTTGATTCGGTATTGGTTGATTCAATCGATTACGCTCCTCTAAGCTCAGGTGAAGGTGCTTTGTACATTAGTATAAGCACTTTTTCTGAAAATAAATATGGTGTCATAATAAATGAATCCTTTCATAGGAGCAATAATCCTTCTGTTTGGTATCACGCTTTATTTTTGATTATTCAAAAAATAGATAACAATCAATTCCTTTTTATGGTATAGTCTCTTTATATTGTTATTTCACAATCGAATAGCGTGTAAGAATTGGTGCCAAACGAATAGTTTGGCTTAAAAGGGAAGTACGGTGAAAGTCCGTCGCTGTCCCGCAACTGTAAATCGGAGTATATCGCAAAAAACCACTGCCACTTGAGCGGGAAGGTGCGATTAAAGTGCGTTGATGATGAGCCAGGAGACCTGCCAATTCCAGTACACACCAATACCTACGTGGAAATAGGAGGTGAAGCGTGCCGGATTGTTTCGGACACTGTACGAATCATAGGGATTAGGGCATGCTTGCCTTTCTTTATGCTGCGAACAATTAACAGCCATCTTCCAGGAGGGAGAGGGCTTTTGATGTTTTCTGAAAAACGATACAAGGGGAGGAGCTCGTAGGATGAAATGGACACGCACAGTCATCGGTTATCCGTATATTGGTGAGGATCGGGAATGGAAGAGATGCTTAGAGGCTTTTTGGAGGGGAGAGGTATCAGAGGAAACGTTTCTTGATCAGCTGAAGCAAATACGCTTATCCAGGCTGAAGAGGCAGATGGAGCTTGGAATCGATGTCATGACTGTTGGAGATTTCACGCTGTATGACCGGATGCTCGATACGGCGTTTATGTTTGGGATGATTCCAGCCCGTTATTCTGATGTAAGCAGATTATCGAATCTCTCCCTTTATTATGCCATGGCAAGGGGAGAAAAAGGGGCCGTTGCTTGTGAAATGACGAAATGGTTCAACACAAATTATCACTATATTGTTCCTGAATATGATGGCCAGGAACTTTACATAACGAACAATCGTCTACTTGATTGGTTCAAGGAGGCGAGAGATGAGCTTGGCGTTGTGACGAAACCGACGATGATTGGGCCGTATACCTTCATCAAACTTGCAAAGGGCTATGATGATTGGGAGGCATTGGCAGAACAGCTTATTCCGCTGTACAGCCAGGTGATTGCAGAGCTGATTAAGGAGGGTGCTGAATGGGTGCAGCTTGAGGAGCCAGCCTTGGTGCTGACATTGGATGAAGAGGAAGTAGCCTTCGTGAAATCGATTTATGAGAAGCTGGCTGCTGAAAAAACAGCGGGAAACATTATGCTGCAAACATACTTTGAAGGTTTATCAGTCTATGAGGAGTTGATTCATCTCCCTGTAGATGGAATTGGTCTTGATTTTGTTTCCGGCTATCTGCAAAATATGACCTCCATGAAGCAATTTGGGTTCCCCGCTGAAAAGGTGCTTGCCATCGGTATTGTGGATGGGCGCAATATATGGAAGGCTGATTTGGTGGAGAAGGCCGAATTGATCCAGTCCATCCTTGAAGTATTCAAAGCTGCGGAAGTATGGGTCCAGCCTTCCTGCAGTTTGCAGCATGTACCGGTATCCGCTTCGATGGAGCAGAAAATGGACGGGAATATTAAAGGGCTGCTCGCATTTGCTGATGAGAAAATCAAGGAAATTGATCAGCTTGTTACGTACTTTGAGAAGCCAGGGATAGTTCTTGGCGGAAATAGGAGAGCGGTGCAGCCGGCTGTCACAGGGGTGACTCTTGAATCAGAGGACTTTAAACGATCTTCACCCTATCCTGTTCGCCGAGATATTCAAGCGCAGAAGCTTAACCTGCCGATTTTCCCGACGACAACCATTGGCAGCTTCCCGCAGTCAAAGGAAGTGAAGGAAACGCGTAAGGCTTGGCGAAATAAGATCATTTCCGATGAATCCTATGAAGCGTTTATTGCACGTGAGACCGAGCGGTGGATTCGCATACAAGAGGATTTGGAACTTGATGTGCTTGTGCACGGAGAGTTTGAACGGACAGATATGGTTGAATATTTCGGAGAGAAGCTTGATGGCTTTGCCTTGAGTGAAAAGGCATGGGTGGTCTCTTATGGGTCTCGCTGCGTGAAGCCGCCTATCATTTATGGAGACGTGAAGTGGCTTGAGCCGATGACCTTGAAGGAGACGGCTGCTGCGCAAGCGATGACCGAGAAGCCGGTGAAGGGAATGCTGACTGGTCCTGTGACTATCTTAAACTGGTCCTTTGTCCGAGATGATATCCCGCGCAAGGATGTTGCTAATCAGCTTGCCCTTGCCCTTCGTAAGGAAATCGACTGCCTTGAGCAAGCCGGAATTACCATTATTCAGGTGGACGAACCGGCTTTAAGAGAAGGACTGCCCCTTCGAATGGTGGATTGGCAGGAATACCTGACATGGGCAATCCCATCCTTCCGCCTTGCAACATCAGGTGTCCAAGATGAAACGCAAATCCATACACATATGTGCTACTGTGATTTCCATGATTTTGTGAAGCCGATTGAAGCGCTCGATGTTGATGTAATCTCCATTGAGACATCAAGAAGCCATGGTGAATTCATTCAATCTTTACAGCATACGCCCTATGAAAAGGGAATCGGATTAGGGGTGTATGATATTCATAGCCCGCGTATTCCATCTACAGAGGAAATGCTTGAAATTATGCAGGATAGCCTCGAGGTGCTTGAACTAAGTCAATTCTGGGTTAATCCTGATTGCGGGCTGAAGACAAGGAGGGAGGAGGAAACGGTTGCCTCGCTCCGCCATATGGTCAGTGCTGCCAAGCAATTGAGAAGCTTTATTAAGATGAGACAATATTAACCGATAATAAGGACGCTCCCTGTACTTTTTCGTGTACAGTGGGTGTCTTTTTTCTTGGGTAGGAAAAATTAATTCCTTGTAATAGGGACCGATATTCGATATGATAGAAACACCATATATGGTCGATTATTTAACGATGAAATCAATATATAGTATTAGCTAGGGAATAAGATGCGTATAGACGCTTAATAGGGAAATCGATGAGAGTTCGATACTGCCCCCGCAACTGTAAGTGCTGACGAACTAAACATAGTCCACTGTATCGGGTTGTCTCCTTTTGGAGGTGATGATACGGGAAGGGTTTGGTGAGGGTGACGCACAAGTCAGGAGACCTGTCTTATTTTTTGAATTTCAATTTTCTCCGGGGAGTGAGGAAGGAAATGATGGCATTTGAGGGCTCATATTCGATATATGTGCTGTTCCTTGTTATCTTTTCACCCGCTCTACTCATAGAGCGGGTTATTTTTTTGCCTTCGGAGATAATTTCATAGATAAAGGGAGATGGATGCATTGATTATGGAACGGTTAAGGAAGACGGAAAGATTGATTGAAGAGACCGCCCAGGAGTATAAGCTGAATATCGATGAGCTGATGGAGATGATGGCCCGCGGCAAGGAGTCTGAGGCAATTGAGACAGCTCTTCATTATGCGCTCAATAAGATTGCGATGGATGCACCTGACTGGACGTTCCTCGCAGCCCGGCTTTATTTGCAAAAGCTGTATGCGGAGGCAGCGGAGAACCGCGGGTATAAGGAGGACCTTAAATACGGCTCCTTCTCTGAGTTGGTTCAGACGCTTGTCGAGAAGGGCATTTATTCAGCGGAGCTTACTCAGGCCTATTCGAGAAGTGAATTGGACGAGGCAGCAGCGGAAATCATGCCTGAAAGGGATTATATCTTCAACTACATAGGCTTGTTCTTGCTTGCGGACCGTTATTTAGCAAGAGATCATGAGCGCCGTCTCTATGAATTGCCGCAGGAGCGTTTCTTGGTGATTGCCCTGCAATTGATGAAAAATGAAAAGCCTGACGTTCGAATGAGCCTTGTCAAAGAAGCTTATTGGGCACTCAGTCATTTGTACATGACCGTTGCGACACCAACGCTTGCGAATGCCGGCAAGAGCTTTGGCCAGCTGTCCTCCTGCTTCATTGACACAGTTGAGGATTCTTTAGACGGCATTTATTTGAACAACTGGGATACAGCCCGTCTGTCAAAGGATGGCGGCGGTGTCGGCATCTATTACGGCAAGCTTCGGGCGCTAGGCTCTGATATTAAGAAATTCAAGGGCAACTCCTCCGGGGTCGTGCCATGGATTCGCCTAATCAATGATACGGCGGTCAGTGTCGACCAGCTCGGGCAAAGGCAGGGCGCAATTGCTGTTTACTTGGATGTATTCCATAAAGACATCATGAATGGGTTCCTTGATTTGAAAACGAATAATGGGGATGAGCGCCGCAAAGCTCATGACATATTCACAGGGGTATGTATTCCCGATTTATTCATGGAGCAGCTTGAAAAGGTGGACGAGAACGGGCGCAGCATCGGGGAATGGCACACATTCTGCCCGCATGAGGTAAAGAGCATCATGGGCTGGAAGGACGAGAACGGCAATCTGCTTGGCCTTGAGGACTTCTATGATGAGAACGATGAGAAATACTTTACGGAGAAGTATATGGAAGCCGTTAATCATCCGCTCCTTCCGCGCAGAACGTATCGTGCAATGGATATTATGGCACGCGTGATGATCTCCCAGCTGGAGACAGGCACACCGTATATTTTCTACCGTGATGAAGTTAATCGCCAGAATCCGAACAAGCATGTGAACGGGAAAGGCCGTACATCTATTTATTGCAGCAATCTATGTACAGAAATTGCGCAAAATATGTCGGCAACAACGATTGTGAAGGAATATGAGGATGAGGAAGGGAATTTGGTCATCGTCCGTAAGCCTGGTGATTTCGTTGTTTGTAATCTATCCTCTATCAACCTGGCAAAGGCGGTTCCAGCCAATGTACTGGAGCGCTTGATTCGTATTCAGGTCCGGATGCTGGATAATGTCATTGACTTGAATACTATCAGTGTCGGACAGGCAGAGAAAACGAATAAGAAGTACCGGGCGATAGGGCTTGGTACATTCGGGTGGCATCATCTATTAGCCTTAGAGGGCATTTATTGGGAATCAGAGGAGGCTGTCGACTTTGCTGACCGTCTGTATGAGGATATTGCGTATTACACCATTCAATCCTCTATGGAACTAGCGGAGGAGAAGGGAGCATACAGTAGGTTCAGCGGTTCGGAATGGGAGACCGGCCGTTATTTCGAACGAAAAGGATATGCGACACAGCGCTGGAGTGAGCTTCAGGCAGACATCCGAGATAAAGGAATGCGCAATGGCTGGCTCATGGCGGTAGCTCCAAACTCCTCAACAGCCAAAATCGGCGGGTCAACAGATGGAATCGACCCAATCTATGCGGTTGAGTATGCAGAGGAGAAGAAGAACTTTAAATTCAAGGTGACAGCTCCTGATATTAATCACCGAACCTATGAGTATTACAAGAAGAGCAGACATCAATTAAGCCAGGTGTGGAGCATCAGGCAGAATGCCGCTCGCGGGCGTCATATCGACCAGGGCATCAGCTTTAACCTGTATGTGAAGCATGATATTAAGGCGAAGGAGCTATTGAACCTCCATCTGGAGGCTTGGAAGAACGGCTTGAAAACCACTTATTATGTAAGAAGCACGTCACAGGCAGAAATAGAAGAATGTGAATCCTGCCATAGCTAAAAGGAGAGAGACTGATGGTGAACGAAACGCTGAATAAAATTAAACTATTAAACCCGGAATATCCGAATAAATCAACTGGCATCATTAATGGAAAAACATCCGGTCTATTGAACTGGAATGATATTGCCTATCCGCAAATGTATGACCTGTATCAAACCCTGCTCTCTAACTTCTGGAAGGCACAGGAGATTAATATGCAGGATGATATTAAGCAATGGGATTCCTTGAGTGAGACGGAGAAGGATGTGTTTCTCCGTATTAATACCCAGTTGGCTTCCCTTGACAGCTTGCAGACACCGACGATGAGTCAGGTCATGGACTATGTCACAGACTCGAGCTTCAAGGCTATCTTCGCGGTCATTTCCCAGCAGGAGGCGGTTCATAATGAATCGTACTCCTATATCCTCAGCTCGCTTGTGCCGCTGCAGGAGCAAAACAAACGCTTCAATGAAGCGAAAGATGACCCAATTGTACAAAAGCGTAATAAGCTGATTTTGGATGCGTATGAGCAGTTCCGCAATGAGCCGACACCGCTGCATCTGTTTAAGCTTGCGGTCAACTCAATTAATCTGGAGGGAATTTATTTCTACGCTGGTTTTGCTTTCTTCTATCATCTAGCACGCCACCAAAGAATGCTGAAGACGAGTACGATGATCAGCTATATCCAGCGTGATGAAATGCAGCATGCTTATTTCATCTCCCAATTCATCCGTATTTTGCTGACGGAAAATCCGGAGTTGAATACAGATGAGAATATTGAATATATTTACCGCACGATTGGAGAGGCGGTTGAGCTTGAGAAGGAGTGGTCCCGTTTCATTCTGAAGGATATTGAGGGCATTGACCTGGATGAGTTCGAGAACTATGTGGAGTACTTGGCTAACAAGCGCTTCCGCCAGCTGGGACTTAAAAATCTTTATCCGGAACGCAATAACCCAATGCCATGGATTCATGTATTCAGCGATGAGATGATTAATGAAACGAAGTCTGATTTCTTTGAGCAGAAATCACGTACCTATACGAAGGTTACTCAGTCAAATGGATTTGATGAGCTCTAATGAAGGCTGCTATTATCTATACGTCGAAAACAGGGAACACAGAGGAGCTTGCACTTGAATTGCGGACTCACTTTTCTCGGCGCATTCATACAGATTTGTTTACGATTAATCGTTTTCCACTAAGCCAGCTGCATGAATATGAGGCGATTATCATTGGCACCTATACGTGGGGAGACGGAGAGATTCCCCTTGAGATGATGTCGTTATATCAATGGATAGAGCGGGAGGAGGCCAGCCATCTGACGACAGGTGTGTTCGGAACAGGCGACAGCTTCTATCCGAACTTCTGCGGAGCGGTCGATGAATTCAGGGACATGCTTTATGTCCACACCAATCTTGCCGCAACACTCAAGGTGGAACTTTCCCCGCAGGAGGGCGATTGGGAAAAGTGTGAGAAGTTCGCTGATATTCTAATGAATCGAATCAAACAGCCAGTATAATCTAAACAAAGAGGCATCTCGACGAGGAGATGCCTCTTTGTTTAGAAAAGAAGAATATAGGTGGATAATCTGAAAAAATCATAATTTATTTAGGATATTGCTTATGGATATTATCAAGATATAATTGTTATTGAATAGCAATATGGAATAATGGATGGAAGTGAATTATGGATAACTATAAGAAAGTTGATGTAAATCCCGAACATTTAAAATATGTAGAAAGATTACAAAGGTTGATTTGTGAAAGATTGGGAACAGAACCGCTAAGTGAATATGAGAAACCTGAAACCATGGTTGAACAAGCTTTATTTGTTTATATTGATATTATGGAGAAATATTATCGACTTGATGAGGCGGAATGGGATGAATTCGCTAAACAATGTGCTGGAGTGACTGACGCACCTAGAGATTTTAAGGATTTTAAAGAAATAGCAAGCGAAGTTCATGAATTATTAATAAAATAGATTAGAGAAAATCAATCCTTTTAAGGCAATGTACTTAGTGTGCTCTCAGACTGCAGACAACATCCGTTTTCGGATTTGCCTGCTTTTTTTTGCCCAATCGCATGATATGCATGATCAGGGTTTGTTTTTTCTATGACTATTTTCTTTATGGACAAAAAATAATTTGAAAATTATGATTAGTGTATAAAGGGGTGGTTCATTTGGGGTAAGAATGGCTAAACAGCTGCTTCATTCATTTGCAGGTATAGGGTTAATGGTCATGGGGGTCATTTTGATAAGCGGCCTGCCTGCCTTATTTAGGGATATTGGTTTTCATTTCACAGATTATGTCGAAAGCATCAAGTTAGTATTTATGGCCCTGCTTTCTCCGCAGGATATGGACTATGGGGGCACCGGCAGAATGGTCTTTCCAGAAATACTAGGTCCCTATAGGACTACGTTAAGCCTAATGGCTGTCAGTCTTTTGGGCTCTCTATTCATTTCTTTTCTGCTCACCTATATAACGCTCTTCCTCGGAAGAAGGCATCTGTCTAAAATTGAATGGGTTTTGTCCCTTCTTCAAGCACTTCCAGATTTATTCTATATTGCGTTCTCTCAATGGATGATTGTCCTCATATATAAAGGTACCGGTATTCTCATTATGGATGTAGCGAGTTATGGAACCTGGCAGAGTATGATGCTGCCGCTTGTATGTTTATCGCTTCCGCTAACCTTGCTGCTGACGAGATTTCTGCTTCAGCAATTTTTGGTGGAAAAGAAGAAGATGTATGCTGAATATGCCTCGTCAAAGGGATTCACTGAGCTGTATATATTCAACCATCACATCTTGCGCAATGTCCTATTCAGCTTAATCAATTATTCTAAAACCGTTTTATGGTTTATGATTTCGAACTTGATTATCATTGAATATTTATTTAGCATCAATGGAATTATTGGGTTTATATATCGCTATCTTACACCGGAGTTCTTTGCTATCGGTACGATTCTGCTCGCTGTGCCGGTTTTGATTGTGTATGATATGGCTCAGCTGCTTGTCCCTGAGAAGAGGAGGGATGAGGGTGTTTAAATATGTCGTTAGAAATAAATCCTTTATGACAGGCTTCTTATTCTTAAGTGTGTTAATACTTTTGAGCATTGGCAATACCCTATTGAATGATGGAGAAATCCGCCAGGAAACATTTATATCAGATGAGAATGGAAATATCCTAGATGCACCGCCATATCCGCCGCTGACGGTTTTTCCGCTTGGGTCAGACCTAGAAGGCTATGATTTGCTCCATATGATGATTGAAGGGGCAAAGATAACGATTGGAATTGCTCTTTTCATTGCTGTTTTGCGTATTGTGGTTGGTCTTTTGATTGGCTCTCTTCTTGGTGTATATGCGAGAAGGTGGATTGGCCTCTTTGAAAAGGTATTCTCTAGTTTCACTTTAATTCCACTCACGCTTGTGGCCGCCTTTTTGCTGCATAATGTATTGGTCATGCAGATGGATGGATTTGCTAATCCGTTTTGGAAGCGGGCCCTTTTTGAGGTGTTCATTCTAACGATATATGCTGTCCCAACATTGGCCATCTTTCAGGCGAATGAGATTAAGCGATTATATGGAGAGGACTTTATGGAAGCCGCCCAAGTGCTTGGCGGAGGCGGTTGGCATAAGATGAGGGTTCATATCCTGCCGCATTTAAAGGAAAATTTACTGCAGCTATCGATTCAGCAATTCATTCAAGTATTAATTGTTCTTGCTCATTTAGGGGTTCTTGACCTCTTTTTTGGAGGTACCTTTATCGATTTTAGCGGAGGTGGTCCACCAAAGTCGATGTATTACGAATGGTCAGGTTTGGTGGGGACGTATTTCCGCTCTCTTGCCTTCGATCCTTGGATTGCCCTCGTCCCAATTGCCTTTTTCACACTGACCATTCTTGCGGCTCAGCTAATGCTGAATGGACTAAAGAAAGCGAGTGAACAAGCGCATGAGGCGAGGAAGATAAGGCAGTCTCATACCTTGCCGCTTTCAAGCATACAGGCTGAGCAAGAGTTATTTGCCCTTCGCTCTGGAAAAGAAGCATAAAAAAACAGATTGCCTTATCATAAGGCAATCTGTCTATATCAGCTAATGGCTGTCCTTCTAACCAGCCATTTACGAATTTCCTCACATAGCATGAAGAGAACGGTAAAGATGGGAAGAAGAATGATGTGTTGCCATTCCAATGCAGCTGTTTCAAAGACGTATTGGAAGAATGGCGTATATGAAATTAATAAAAATAAAATAACCTCAAGGACGACTCCCCAAATCATCAAGGAATTCGGCTTATGGAAGGATTCATAGAATGGCTTCCTCATTGATCTTGATTCTAGGAGGTTCCCAATCTGGCAGGCGATTACTGCCCCGAACCCGAGCGTGATGGCATAGCTATAGGCATGCATAACATCAGCCGGTGCCGTATTCGTTGTGATGATATTGGTAAAGGAACGAATCTCCTCGAATGTATAGCCGAAATACCCCCAAGCAAAGAAAAAGGCGATGAATAGGCAGGCTGCCTCAATCATTCCAAGGAAGCCATAAGCCCTGAGTAATGATGGGCGGTCGAGAATATTGCTGTTTTTCTTCCTTGGCGGCTGGTCGAGAATATCATCATCCGGTAATTCTTTACCAAGTGAAATGGCTGGCAGGATATCTGTTCCAAGGTCAATGGCCAGAACTAATAGAACCGGCAGGGCAAGAGGGACATTGAATAATCCCATTACAAGGAATGGAATAATCTCCGGTACGTTTGAGGCTAATATATAGCCAATGAATTTCCGGATATTCTCATATATAGCCCGGCCTTCTTTAATGGCCTCCACAATTGTTGCAAAGTGGTCATCTAATAAAACGACATCAGAAGATTCAATCGCTGCATCGGAGCCGTTTTTGCCCATGGAAATACCGATATCCGCTTTTTTTAAGGCTAATACATCATTTATACCATCGCCAGTCGCTGCTACAACATGTCCGAGACTTTGATAAGCCGTGACAATTTTCAATTTATCCTGAGGTGTTGTCCGTGCAAAAATGACGGGATCATCCGTATCGATTTTCTTAGCCAGCTCTGCCTCGCTTAATCTCCGCAATTCCTCTCCCATAATGATGACATGCTTATCCTTCACAATGCCTGTCTGCTTCGCAATGGAAAGAGCGGTCTTGCTGTAATCGCCGGTAACGACCGTGATTTTGACACCTGCACGGTAGCAATCACGCACCGCTTCAAGCACGCCTTCTTTCGGCGGGTCGTACATAATGGCTAGACCAAGAAGCATAAGTGTATCTTCTTCAGGTCCTGAACAAGAAACGGCCAAGATACGGTAACCCTCGCTCGCCATTTTATCATTTACAGCATGAACCTCTTTGCGGTCTGCATCTGTCATCCTCACAGCTTGTCCATTTCGATAAATATAGGCGCATTTGCCTGTAATCTTTAATGGGTCGCCTTTTGTAAAGTTGATCAATTTACCGGCAGGGAATGTCTCAGCTGAGTCATTTTTTGCTAAGACGGTCATATATTTATTTTCGGAGCTGAAGGGCTGAAGGCTTTCCCTGGTGAAGTGTTTTTTCGTATCTTCCACGTTTACGCCATATTTCTCTGCCGCAATTAAAATGGCCGCCTCCGTTGGATTGCCTATGTATTCCCATTCATTCGAATCTTTCTCGGCTGTTTTTAGGACGGTCTCTGAACAAATAATTGCAGAGGTGAAAAAGCGCTTAAGTCCTGGCTGATTTCGATCGCTTACTCCGCTTAGCTTGCCGGCCTTCTCATACCCGTTGCCACTGATTTCAATTAATCCGTCTGGTGTCCATATCTTCTTCGCGACAATGGCATTCTGTGTAAGAGTCCCGGTCTTATCTGTGCAAATGACCGTTGTTGTACTAAGGGTTTCAACAGCCGATTGCTTTCTGACCAATGCATTTTTCTTAGCCATCCGCTGGACGCTCAACGCCAAGGAGAGGCTGACGGTTGGCATCAAGCCTTCCGGCACATTTGCCACAATCATCCCAATCGCAAAGATTAAAGCCTCATTGACTTCAATATCTGTCAGGAAGACGGATACACAAAAGGCTAAGATTCCGATGGTAACAGCAAATATCGCTAGGATTTTCGTGATGCGCTGGATCTGAATCTCCAATGTGCTTTTCTCACGCTTGATTTGGGTAGTCGTTTCGGTAATCATCCCGATTTGGGTTTGTTTGCCTGTCCCATAAACGACAGCCTTCGCTTCTCCGCCTGTAATGGAAGTCCCGGCGAATACTAAATTTCTGCATTCGCTGACGGTGTCAATATGACGGGTTTCTATGTTCTCGCTCCGGTTTACCGGCAATGATTCACCTGTCAGCATGGAGTTATTTACCATCAAACGATTAGATGAAATAATTCGGCAGTCAGCTGGCACTTTATCCCCAGCGGAGAGATTCAGGATATCACCAGGCACTAATTGGTCGGCGTCCATCGTTCGTACTTCACCATCCCGATAGACCTTCACCCGATTCGGCATCATTTCTGATAATGCCTGTAAGGCTTTGTCTGCCCGGTTTTCTTGAACGAATGAAAAGATGGCGTTAATCAAAATGATGGCCCATATTACATAGCTGAGCAAGGGTGTGCCGGAAATAAACGCAAGAATACTAGCCACCCAAAGCATAATGGCTAATAATCCGACAAGCTTCTCTAGAAAGCATTTAAGGGGATTGAAGGTTCTTTTTGTTTTCATTTTGTTATCCCCAAATATTTTTAATCTTGCTTGAGCTTCTGAATTTGATAAACCTGCAGAGCTTGTTTTTAAGGAAATGAGTACATAGTCAGCTTCTTTTTCAGCCCATTTGGTTGGATCTTTCTGAGTTATTTCAAGCAAAGAGCTTTCCTTAGGTCCTATATGGTCATATTCCATCTTGCTGCCTCCTTCCTGTCTAACAATTATCTTAACATAATTTTAAGTATTTTTTGATTATTAAAAATGATAGGGGGCAATCATACAGATTTGAAAAAGTTATACAGAGAGGGAGGTGAATTATTCGATGTGGGAAAACATTTGTTTAGTATTTTTCGTGCCATTGCGAAAAATAAATCAAAAAGTTTAGCTAATAAGAATGAAAGTTTGACAATTTCAACTGAACTTAAGGAAGATTTATACGGGAAATGCTTATGTTTTGTAGAAATTTTAAGGAAAAAAGACTGATGATACAAGTTTGAGAGTTACAAATAACGGCAAATAAAATGGTACATCCCGTTTATACTTGGATTAGTACCTAATTATTGAAAGGGCAAACTCATGGAAAAATGAGAACGCAAAGTTTCAGGTCTAAAGTAGTGTAAACTGCCACGATGGCTGAACTGCATGAGATACCAAATGTATTTTAGGAGGGAAGGGATAGGCGATGTTACTAATGTATAAATTGGAGTTAGATGGGGAATGGGTAGACTTGATGTTAGCTGCCCGCGAACTCGGATTAAGTAAGGAGGAAATAAGAGAGTTTCTAAAAACGAATCAAATGCCTGAGACTATCAAAGCTTCGACATAAAAAAACACTCACCATTGAATTGGCGAGTGACTGTTTTTTTTTCTGACGATTATTGTCTTATTTATCGGTATTACTTAGCTTCCATTTATTGAATTCAATGAATTCCCGGAATTGATCCTTAGAAACACCTGATTCCATTGCTTCTTTGACGAGATTCGCCCAATCCTGGTCCAGCGGATAGTCTTTTGGAGTATCGTGTAAGAGAACATCCAATGGAACATTAAGGACGGATGCAATCTTTTCAAGGAATTGAATGGAAGGATTCGTCTGTATGTTTCTTTCCAATGAACTCAAATAAGATTTTGCGACGCCTGCTTTCTCTGCAAGCTCAGTCATGGATAATTTCTTTTCCGTTCTTAATCTTTTGACACGATCACCAATCATCTTGCAAATTCCTTCCTGAACAGTATATTTAGAAAGTAATTAGTTCTAATTCATATTATAATAATAACATCCTTTATATTCAAATACCTATAGCCTTTTATCCTATATTACATGTTAATTGCGTTTCATTGATTACAGGTTATTGGCCGAAACAATTCTAATGAACTACATAATGTGCCAGAAAGGTGAAATATGTTAGAAGGAACAAGTCATTAGAACTAGAATAGGCGTGAAAAAAGGGCATATATCCCGTGGGCATCAATATGGTGAGAGAAGAGAGAGAAAAAGACAGCTAATTTGGGTCTTTTCTCCGTTTCTATGAACATACCATTATGGAAGTATATAATATTTATTTTTGCAGTAAGCTGGGGAAAGAGGACAGTTAGCATCCATAAGGGGAAGTAGACCGATTCAAAAAAAGGATAACCGCTTAAATAAGTCGGACGGCTCTTATTCAGCCGGATAAAAAACGCCCCATGAAAGGCAGATTGTGTTTGCCTTTTATGGGGCTATTTTTATGTCCTTATTCAGTCTTCATATATTTTTTTAAGTCATCGCGTACAGTCCGGTCGGCAAGCTTTACGTTTGAGCGATAGGCTGCCCGGCAGATGATATGGCCTGCAACTGGAGCGGTCAAAAATACAAAGAATATTCCAAGAAGCAGCCGGATACTAAAGTAACCTTCGTCGATCCAAAAAAACATGAATGCTCCTAGAAGAATGAACAGCACTCCGAGTGTTGTGCTTTTCGAAGCGGCATGGGAGCGTGTATAGACATCTGGAAGCCTAATCAGTCCGACACCGCTTAGAAGAGTTAAGACTGTCCCTAAAAGGATAAAGCCGCCTGCAATCCACTCACTGATCATTTCCGCGTTCAATGACAACACCCCTTTCTATGAATCTAGCAAATGCAATGGTCCCAATGAAAGAAAGGATACCAAGCAGTAATATGATGTCCAAGAAAGCGTGCGATCTGAATAGTACGGACAAAATAGCCACACCTGAAATTAAGTGAATCCCGATTGAATCCAGTGCCATAACCCGGTCTGGCATGGATGGGCCTTTAAATAGGCGATAGATGGAAATCAGAATGGATAATGTCAGAATGAACAGTGCTAAAGTCAAAACGATTTCAAACATTATCGTGTAACCTCCTTAATCGCCTTTTCAAAGCTCGTTTTTGCCTGGATGATTGATTTTTTTGATTCCTCCATATCCATGGCGTGAATGAAGAATGTCTTATTGTCTGGGGAAATCTCAAGCACGACCGAGCCTGGCGTCAGCGATAATAATAGAGCCAATAGCGGTATCTCCCATTCCCCGCTCAAATCTGTTTTGACGGCAAACACTCCTGGCTGAACGTCTATTTTTCTGCGTGTAACCTGTCTAAGGACAAGCACGGTAGAAGATACGAGCTCTCTTAGGAATACATACAGCAGCTTCAATATGGAGAAAAATGTACCTAAATAGAAGGATGTACTGAAGAAACGACGCATGAAAAACAAAATGACAATTCCCACTAGATACCCGGCAAAGAACGAAGGGAAACTCCATTTATCCTGCAAAAGCATCCATAAGAAACCAATGAATATATTCAGTAAAACTTGAACGGGCACAACGGACCACCCCTTTTTTATGGCTAGGTTAATCTTACATATTGATTTTCGTTACAGTCGATTACTTTCTGCTGCTCCTGCCGAAGTCAAGCGCCTGTAACGTTGATCAACGATTCTTTACTATCAACATTTAACTTTAAAAGTTTTATTTTATCGGTTGGCTATTATTCTCCTAAAACGGCATCGATATATAAGTCAGGGTTCATTAAGCCTTCAGCGGCCAATTGGATATAGGCTGAGATTGATTCTCCTCCCAATCCGAGAAAGATCGTTACAGCCGTTAAAAGTGTAATCGGTACAATAATTCCCCTTGTTGTTCCTTTCTCCATGTCTTCACTTAGGTTTGTTTCACCCCAGAAGGCGTTCATGAAGATTTTCATGACAGAATAAAGTACCAACAAGCTTGATATTAATCCAATTGCCCCAAGCCAATATTCTCCGGCTTCAAAGGTGCCCTTTGTAATCAGCAGCTTTCCGAGGAAACCGCTGAACGGCGGAATGCCGGCGAGTGCCAAGGATGCGATAAAGAACATCCAGCCAAGAAAGGGGTGTGTCCGGATCAAACCGCTGATTTCCTTTAAATTAGCGGTGCCGGTGAGATAAATAATGGTCCCCCCAATTAGGAAAATCAACGCTTTTACATTAATGTCATGCACCAGATAAAAAACCGATCCCGTGATACTGCCTGTTGTAAAAGCAGCCAGCCCGGCCATGATTAAGCCAACCGAGATGATTACATTGTAAGTCAGAATCCCTTCTATATCCCATCTGGAGACCGCGCCGATGACTCCGAGCAGCATCGTCGCCGCCCCAAGAATGCCAATCAGCAGGTGGGTAATTTCCGGTTGATGATAAAAGATCAATGTAAACATACGGAAAATGGCATAAATTCCGACCTTGGTGAGTAAAGCTGCAAAGATTGCTGCCACTGCTGTAGGAGGAACGCTATAGGAACCAGGCAGCCAGTAAAACAACAGGAGCCCGGCCTTCAAGCTGAAGACCATGAGCAGTAAAATGGCAACGGTCGTCATCAGTCCGCTTTGGCCTGCTTCTGCTACACGGACAGATAGATGTGCCATATTCAGCGTGCCTGTTACAGCGTATAGGTAGGCAACAGCCACGAGGAAGAAGAAGGATGACATGACATTAATCAAAATATATTTAATCGATTCCCTGAGCTGCTTTTTCTCCCCGCCGAGTGTAATCAGCGCATAGGAGGAGATTAGCATCAATTCAAAGAAAACGAACAGATTGAAGATGTCACCGGTCAAAAAGGATCCGTTTACTCCGCTGATCATGAACAGGAACAATGGATAGAAGAAGTTTTCCTCTCGTAATCTCCCGATTGTGTAGAAGGCATAAAATAAACAGCAGAAGGACACGAATGCCGTTATGATTAACAGGATGACCGCAAACATATCGGCGACAAGGCTGATTCCATAGGGAGCAGCCCATCCCCCTGCCTGCAGAACCTGTATCCCGTCTTCCTTTATTTTTAAAGCCATCATCACAGCAACGGTGAAGGTAGCTAGAATGGCGAATAGGGCAATGAATCTTTGCATATATAATTTTTTTCTGAATATGACCAAGATCAATCCCGCGATAAGCGGAATAATGATTGGCAGAACAACTAGATTATTCATCTTCATTTCCCCTTAATTGATCCATATCATCCGTTTCCAAGACCCGGTAACTACGATAGGCAACCACCAGGAAAAGACCCGTAATAGCAAAGTTAATGACAATTGCGGTCAGGATAAGTGCCTGCGGCAGCCCATCCGTAAAGGAGGTATTTTTCAGACCCAGCAGCGGGGGACCTCCAGTCTTCAACCCTCCCATTGTCAGAATCAGAAGGTTGACGGCATGGCCGATTACGGACGTGCCGAGTATGATTCTTAGCAGGCTTTTAGATAAGACCATGTATGTTCCGATTGCGAAGAAGACTCCTACAAGTATAGACATGACTGTTTCCATTGTTATCGATCCTCGCTTATACTCAGGATGATTGTCACGGCTGAACCAATGACAGCTAAAGCGACACCAGT
The DNA here is from genome assembly GCF_051873915.1 of Pradoshia sp. Taxonomy (NCBI): domain Bacteria; kingdom Bacillati; phylum Bacillota; class Bacilli; order Caryophanales; family Bacillaceae; genus Pradoshia; species Pradoshia sp. Next base: position 33,040 of record NZ_JBJEFJ010000067.1, on the reverse strand, counting down.
ATCAAAGATGAGCGCGGTGGCTAATTCGGTTTTGCCCAGGATAGGAAGCTCAAAATAACCGAATGTTTGAGAAAGAAAGGGAGCGTCGAACAGAAAGGAACCGGCACCTGTAAGAACAGCAATCAGTACACCAATCGCGGCCACTGTTTTAAAGTCTACAGGAATCAGTTTATTGACGGTTTCCGTTCCAAGTGTCAAATACATAAGTACAAGAGCACTGGATATTCCTAAGCCCCCAATGAATCCTCCTCCAGGATTGTGGTGCCCAGAGAAGAACAAATCAATGGAAAAGGTGAGGATGATCAGAACAGCGACTTTTGTGACAGCCGATAATAAAATATCATTAGGCTTCATTTTCTATCCCTCCCTGTAACATTGACCTTAATTAATGTAAATACAGCCAATCCAGCAATACAGAGGACGGCCACTTCGACCATCGTATCAAGCCCCCTGAAGTCGACCAACGTCGCGTTCACAATGTTTTTCGCCCCGGCAAGCGCATAGGAATCCTCAAAGTATCCAGAGATGGTGTCGAACAAACGAGTTCCATTGGCTGAAAGGGCCAGAAGGGTGACGGTCAAACCGACTCCGACTGAAATCAGCATATTCGTTATTTTGAAGCGGACTTTGCTGATTTCCTTGCGAAGCTCTGGCAAATGATAGAAGCATAGCAGGAATAAAGCGACCGTTACCGTTTCAACAACCAATTGTGTCAGCGCTAAATCCGGCGCCTGGAAAATAACGAATAGAATGGACACAAGATACCCCAGGGCTCCAACAGCGATAATGGATGTCAGCCTGTGCTGGGAAAAGAGCGCAATCAAAGCGGCTATGACCATGCCAATGACCATCACGGCCTCATAAATACTCACCGGTGAATCTTTGGACATATCAAAGGCAAAGCCATTGAACAGCCATAGGGAACCGCCAACGATAAAGATGAAGAATGAAAAAATATAAGCGAGGTAATCGCGTGTATAGCCAGTCATATACTTCTTCGTTATCTTGGCGGATAGTGATTCCATCAACTGCAGTGACTCGTTGTATAGGCTGTTAAATGTTAGACCTTGCGGGTACCAGCTGAATATCTTGATCCATTTCGGGAGCAGTTTGTATAGCAAGAAGCCGAATAGTACGACTCCAATCGTCATCCATAACTCAATGTTAAAACCATGCCATGCAGAAATCTCTTTACCCAATCCACCTGCTGCCGCATAGTCCGGCAGGATGGCTATGAATGCAGGGTCCAAAATGTATTTGGCCAATATGTTAGGGAAAAAGAAGATTAGCACGACGAACATCGCCAATAAAGCTGGCGGGATCAGCATGCCGATAGGCGGTTCATGCGTGGCTTTTGACAGCATTTCCGGTTTGTGTTCTCCCGCGAACGTCTTAAAGACCATGATCATACAGTAGACGAACGTCAGGACACTTGCTGCCCAAGCGACAACCGGGAAGATTACGCCGAATGTTCCCATCCCGAAAATATCCATCCCTGATGCATTCACCACACCGGTAAAGAACATTTCTTTACTCAAAAATCCATTGAATGGAGGTAAACCTGCCATTGAGAAACTGCCAATCATCGTAATCGTAAAGGAAATCGGCATGAGGCTCATTAACCCGCCCAATCTTTGCAGATTCCGGGTACCTGTCTCATGGTCAATGATTCCGACCACCATGAACAAACTTCCTTTGAAGGTGGAATGATTAACTAAATGGAAGACAGCGGCCATAATGGCTATCGCATATACCTTCGATTCATCGCCGTAGCCAAAATAAATGGCAGCAGATCCGAGTCCGAGAAGACTCATGATCAAGCCGAGCTGACTGATGGTCGAATAAGCGAGCAGAGCCTTCAAATCCCTCTGCCGCACCGCATTCCAGGATCCGTATAATAAGGTCACGATACCAATTAAGGATACGGTCCAGAACCAAACGGCCTGACCGCCGAACACGGGTGTCAACCTCGCAACTAAATAGATACCGGCTTTAACCATTGTTGCTGAATGCAGATAAGCACTGATGGGTGTCGGTGCTTCCATCGCATCAGGCAGCCAGAAACTAAATGGGAACTGAGCTGATTTCGTGAAAGCTCCCAATAAGATTAAGATCATCGCAGGCAAAAACAGGGTATGCTCAGGTAAAGAGCCAGCTTTGGAAATCATTTCACGGATGCTGTACGTATCCGTGATGAGGGAAAGGAGCAAAAGCCCGGCCAGCATAGATAAACCGCCGAAAATGGTGATCAGCATGGACTTTTGTGCCCCGTCTCTCGATTTTCGCCGCTGGTACCAATAGGCAATTAACAGGAAAGAAGAAATGCTCGTCAGCTCCCAGAACACGTACAGAACGATAACATTGTCCGAGAAAACGACTCCTAGCATGGCTCCCATAAACAACATGAGATAGACATAAAAGTTATGAAGCTCCTCACGCTGCCTGGACAGGTAGAAAATTGAATACAGAATGACGAGCGAGCCGATACCTGTGATCAGCAAACCGAATAGAAGGGATAATCCATCGACATAGGTCGTGAAATTAAGCCCAAACGCTGGCAGCCACTTCATTTCGCTGGTTAATGTGTTGCCAGATGTAGTAATTGGGATATACTGTAATAAGAAGATGAGGATAATAGCTGGAAGAAAAAGAACAAACCAGCCGATATGAAGCTTTTTGTTGAATAAACGATGGAGGAAAGGTATTAGAACCGCAAAGATAAACGGTAATAAAATCATCCAATTAATCATGTCCTCCCGCTCCCTTCATCATAGAGTAATGGTACAGATATACAAAAAGCGGCAATTATTTCGTTAAACCTTGTTATATTTGAAATATTGCAACTCTTTTATGTAATAATAATTGACTGAAAAACCTGCATGGGCTATATTCGTTATAGTCTAATGACCTACCATCTATTTAGAGGTGAACTTTTAATGAAAAAATGCAAAAGCCGAATGGACGAAAGCATCCTTGTATGTGTCTATTACGGCCCCAACGGTGATCGCTTAATTCAGCGCGGCAGTAAAATTGCCAATATGCTGGATTGTCCTCTGTACATCTTGACAGTGGACCCAAGTCCTTTTGATGAACTAGACGCTGAGAAATCCGAAAGTATCGAGAGATGGCGTCAGCTCGCCGAGGAATTGGAAGCTGAGGAATTTATTTTGAAAGATAATGAGAAACGGCCATTCGCAAAAGTGATAGCGGATGTTGCGCGTGAAAAACAAATTTCACAGATCATCCTTGGTCAAACAGCGCAAAGCCGCTGGGAACAGATTGCTAAAGGTTCGATTATAAATACTTTGCTGCGAGACATTCCATTTGTTGACCTTCATATTGTATCCGTCGCCCGGGCATTAAAGGATGACCCAGACGGCCTTTATGAAAAAGGTGTGCGCGCCTACCTCGAAAAAGAAGGCGATCAGTATCGGATAAGCTTCGAGCATACAAAAGAAAGTGAATTTGAAGGGATTTTCTTCAAAGAAATCGGCACTGATTTCAACACCGGTATCTTTAAATTCATGAAAAACAACCAAACGCTGCAAGTGACTGTGACTGATGACTATGTCAAAGAAAGCTTATGATGGAGACCTCCACAAATTTATGTGGGGGTTTTTTCTTTCTTAAGAATGAAGCGTCTGTTCTAGCCTTATAGATTTACATCCACTTTAACCGGCAGCTTTTCATTTTTGTCGATTCCTAAATACCGTAATGTTTCACCAGGACTATGGTGATGATAAATATTCATGAGAATCGATATGGCAATCCCTTTCCGATAGGCGTGATAACCAAATGTCTTCCGCAGCGTATGGGTTCCAATCTTCCCGGGTATACCCGCTTCCTTCGCCGCACAGTTAATGATCCGGTATGCCTGCTGTCTGGAAATTGGCTGCTGATTTTTCTTCGATTTAAATAAGTAATCATCTGGAGAGAAATCAAAGGTATCTAAATAATGCTTTGCGGCATCCCTCACATTTTGGTTAAGGTAAAAAGCCCTTTCCTCTGAAGTCTTTGCGTCCTTAATATAAAGGAACTCCTTGAATTTCCCATCTTCCCAAATATCACCCACCCGTAACGAGAGCAGCTCGCTGACACGGAGGCCGGTATTTATTCCAAAAACAAATAACAGCAAATCACGCAAGGACTGTTTTTTAAGAATTCTTTTTATGGCAGCAATCTTGCGGATATCCTTTATGGGATCAACGTATTCCAAGGATGTACCTCCTAACTATAATGTTACTTAATTGTGATGTTATCAAAAATTAAGTAACATTACAAATATAGTGACTTGTCATATTTTTTTAATTTTAATATATCAATTTAGCTGCTTTATTCAGGTGAGGAGATTCGGATTTACATGCTTGTCGCGGGCTGGGCCTCGCACATCGTTTATCATGAGCGATCAATTAATTTAGCCATATACAAAAAAGCCCCTTAAGAGGCAGGCGTAAATCTGTCTCTTAAGGGGCAAGCGGAGAATGCGGCTTTATACTTCAATTCCTCTTTCCTTAAACTCAAGTACAGTAAGAATGAACATGGCATGGGACCAGGTGAGCGGAAGAACCCAGGCAGGACGTCCAGTTACCTTATCAATCTGTTCAGCTAGCAAGCCAAGTTCGGTTGCATGGTCCACGACCCAATTATAAAGCTTCTTCGCCTCAAGCTGCTGATTGATTCGTGCATAATAAATGGCCAGCCATAGAGTTGCGATAATCCAAGGGTCACCACTTATATAAATGTCTCCAGGGAATCGTTCAATTCCTCCGATAATCTTGGAGCGGCAAAGCCTGTCAATTGTTGCGGCTGTCTGCTTCATTTTCGGATCATCGGCCTCAATCATATTGAAGGGAACCTGAAGGCCAAGTAAGCAGATATCGATTACATCATCACGGATTTGCCGGTACACTGGATATCCCTTGCGATCATATTCCATCGCAACATCCTTGCCCTGTGCTTTTTTATTCTGATAAGCTGGCTCATCTAGGCGCAGATGGAAGGCGCGAAAGAAGGAGCCGCTCGTCGCATTATAGCCGATTTGCAGGATTGTTTTCTTCATGGCCTCGGCTGTCTTAACATAAAGCTGTGCTTTATCGGCAAAGCCTTGCTTAGCAGCAAATTCAGCTGCGCCCATCAGCCCGCCATAAACTGCAGCCGCAGAATAGAAATGCTCAGCCTCCCGTTTCTCCCAGATATCCATGCTTGGGAGCGGAAGGTGAGTGACAGGATCAATGAATCTAGTTAAGAAATCCGCTCCCTTTTCAACGGTCGGCCACATTTCCTCGATAAAGGAATCATCCTTTGTAAGAGAATAGAATTGGTGCATCCCCCAAAGGATGGAGCCAGTTTCATCAATTTGCAGCCCCCAGGACGGTGCCAAATAGCCATCTAAATAATGGCGGTGCTCCCAAGAGCCGTTGTCCTCCTGTAAGGAGCAGGCAAAGCGGAAAAAGTGGCGCACGCGCTCATGGTAGCCGGCTCTGGCATAGGCTGTTGCCGTATAGGCAGCATCTCTTCCCCAGCAATAAGCATAGCCGCCAGAGTAGGCATACTCCTCATCCACCTCTGGAGCCGCAATGAATCCCCCGTTCCTATTATTCATGAGATGGAACATTAAGAGGGAACGCTCATACAAATGTTTGCCTCGTTCATCTTTAAACTCAACTGGATTTGCTTCCTTCAAGTACTGATGCCAATACTCGACCGTTTGATTGTACAGCTCATCAAAGGTAGAGTGCTTCGCTTGTCTTAAATTCTTTAAGGCTTCTTTGCCTCCCATGCCGGCTGCGATGTAAAGCGTGATGGAATGCTCCCCGTTAGCCGGGATATGAATGGGACCGTATTCAATTCCGGCAGAAGAGCGATTAGCAATGCGTTTTCCAGGGAGATAACCATCATTGGTTTCCTTAAAGGTAGCTCCGCACTGATATTTCTTCACAGGCGTGTCTGAACCAATCGCGAATCCATATTCGCGGTGGTAGTGGACAAAGCTGTCGGTCGCCTCATCAAACATAACCGTTTGATAACGGCGTTTCTCATCAATCATGAAATCGCTATAGACAACAAAATCAAGATTTTGCGGATAATCAGAGATATTTCGGAATGTGAAGTGGCGGATGTACACATCCTGATCGGGGACAACAAAGTCAAGCTGCCTGATGCTCAAGCCAACTTCTCCGAGGGTTGAAACCGTTTCTAATATATTAGTGCCGCTAATGTAGGCCTGCTGATGCTTCCATACATTATCGTGCAGAAAAAATGTCTTAATGGATCCTTCTATTCCACGGATGCCTGTGTAAAACAAATTTAAATGCTGAGGAAAGTCAATATTCGGCCATGTGATACGTTGAGCCTGCCCGTCCTTTGTTAATGAGACGAGCATACTTGAATTTCCGATAATCGCTTCCGTAATATACGGCTTCTTTTCCATACTTATCCCCCTCTATGTTGAAACACACAGTACATCAGTTTATCGTTACAAAGATTGCCATGTCAACTAATAAACAGATTAATTAGAAAAGTGAGTCAATGAGATACCAATCCTCTTTAAGTATGAAAATCATATAAAGATGATAGGTGAAATGCGAGAATGCGCTGCCGATTATAATACCCGTTTGGATGGCAGATAAACGTGCTGGACAGAAATGGATAGAAAAAGAGGGTGAG
>NZ_JBJEFJ010000067.1:0-26274 GCF_051873915.1 Pradoshia sp. | reverse complement strand
GGGTGAGCCCGCAGATGCATAGAGCACTCGAGGATGCTCCCTGCAACAAAAATCAACATTTTTTAAATGAACAGAGCCGTTTAAGAAGAAGCTGCGTTTAAATTCATTGATAAGCTTTTGGACAAAGTGGTAAGTAAGTATGATAATTTTATTATATTAATATAACTTAAAGGGGTGTAATTTCATGAAGAAGCCAAAGAGAAATCTACTTATTTTCATTATAAAGAGTATTTTACTAGCTGCTTTTTTATTCTCAGGATATATTCTTTGTGACTATCTGATTGAGCTGTATCAGCTGAAAAACACACAAGGCGCAATGGCCGATATTTATGATCAATCGGTAGCAAAGGAGAGCGATGCTGGAGAACAGGAATTTACACTCGAACACCTTCAAGAAGTTAATGAGGACATTGTCGGCTGGATATCCATTGAAGGAACCTCGATTCATTATCCTGTTGCGCAGGCAGATGATAATGAATATTACTTAACACATTCCGTTTATAAGGAGGAATCCTCTGCTGGAACCATCTTTATGGATTATCGGAATTGTCCTGCGCCATTAGGGAGCCATACGGTGCTTTATGGTCATAATATGAGGAATGGAACCATGTTCCGTGATTTGACTTCCTATAAGAAGGAAGCTTTTTGCAAGGAGAATCCGTATGTGACGTACAGCAATAAGGACGGTATCAGTAAATGGGAAGTATTCTCGGCTTATGTGACAGGTGCGGATGATAATTATATAGAAACGGATTTTCGTTCAGAGGGTGAATTTGGACAATTCCTCGAAAGGATTTCCGCGAAATCTCTCTATCATACAGGCTGCCAGGTGGAGCGGACAGATAAAGTAATAACTCTATCAACCTGCAGCTATGAGTTTGATGATGCAAGAATGGTTGTGCATGCGAAATTGATTGAGTAGAAATGTAATTTATTTGTAGGTGTGGGAAAACATTGTATAATAGAAGGAGTGATTGTGCACGAACGAAAGGAGTGCTTTGATGAAGATATTAGCAGCCTTGCTGGCACCCGGTCTATTGGTTGTGCTGTTTTCAAGGGTTACATACAGCTATGTTGTTGGGTTGCTGTTGACGGTAGCCTTGATTGCCGCATCAGCTTATCGGGGGTTTACATCTTCCTGGCCTCTGATTATTGTAGATGCGTTCTCACTTACCGCTGGTTTCTGGTATTCAAAACGGATGATTGAACGGAATCGTGCCGCTAAAAGTGCGTGAATAATCGTAAGAGTCTTTCCTTCTGGAAGACTCTTTTCTTGCATTATTGGGCATAAATGAAGAATGATGGATACGCTGTTATATAAATACGAATGCTTGTTCGCTTTTCGGTGGTTTCTAACTAGGCTATTGTGGTAAACTATTCATACTAATAGATTGTTGTGGCGGACGCAGCCTCGCCAAGTTCAATGAAGGGGGCATATGGAGTGAAGAGAGAATTTGAGCTGGTTTCCAAGTATTCACCAGAGGGAGATCAACCGGAGGCAATCAAGAAACTTGTCAAGGGCATTAATGACGGAGTGAAGCATCAAACCCTCCTTGGTGCAACGGGAACCGGGAAGACATTTACGGTCTCCAATGTCATTAAAGAGGTTAATAAACCGACCTTAATTATTGCCCATAATAAGACACTCGCTGGACAGTTATACAGCGAGTTTAAGGAGTTTTTCCCGAATAATGCTGTCGAATATTTTGTCAGCTACTATGATTATTATCAGCCAGAGGCCTATGTCCCGCAGACAGATACCTTCATTGAGAAGGATGCGAGCATTAATGATGAGATTGATAAGCTGCGCCACTCGGCGACCTCGGCTCTTTTTGAACGGAATGATGTCATCATTATTGCCAGTGTTTCCTGCATCTATGGACTCGGTTCTCCGGAGGAATACAGGGAGATGGTCGTCTCCATAAGAAGCGGCATGGAGCTTGAACGGAATCAGCTGCTGCGCAGGCTGGTTGATATCCAATATGAACGAAATGATTTGAACTTCCACCGTGGAACATTCCGGGTAAGGGGAGATGTGGTAGAAATTTTCCCAGCCTCCAAGGATGAACACTGCATACGCATTGAATTCTTCGGTGATGAAATCGAACGGATTCGCGAGGTGGATGCCCTTACCGGAGAGATTCTTGGCGAACGTGAGCATGTCGCTATATTCCCGGCATCCCACTTCGTTACACGTGAGGAGAAGATGCGCATCGCTATTGAAAATATTGAGAAGGAACTCGAGGAGCAGCTTGCCCATTTCCGTGAGGAAGGGAAGCTTCTTGAGGCTCAGCGGCTGGAACAGAGAACAAGGTATGACCTGGAGATGATGCGTGAAATGGGCTTTTGCTCCGGTATTGAGAACTACTCGCGTCATTTGACCCTGCGTCCTGCAGGCTCGACACCATATACCTTGCTCGATTACTTCCCGGACGATTTCCTGATGGTCATTGATGAATCCCATGTGACAATTCCGCAGATTAGAGGGATGTTCAATGGGGACCGGGCCAGAAAAGAAGTACTTGTGAACCATGGTTTCCGTCTGCCTTCTGCTATGGATAACCGCCCTCTGCATTTCAAGGAATTTGAAGAGCATATCAATCAGATCGTTTATGTATCTGCTACCCCTGGACCATATGAGGAGGAGCATTCACCTGGCGTGATTGAACAGATTATCCGTCCAACTGGTCTTCTGGACCCGAATGTTGATGTCCGTCCGATTGAAGGACAGATTGATGATCTGCTTGGTGAGATTAATGACCGCATTGCGAAGAATGAGCGGGTACTTGTGACAACATTGACGAAGAAGATGTCTGAGGACTTGACGGATTATTTGAAGGAGCTGGGCGTGAAGGTTCAGTACCTTCATTCGGAGATTAAAACACTCGAACGGATTGAGATCATCCGCGACCTCCGCCTCGGTAAATATGATGTGCTTATCGGCATCAATCTGCTCAGGGAGGGACTTGATATACCGGAAGTCTCCCTTGTTGCGATATTGGATGCGGATAAGGAAGGATTCCTGCGTTCTGAGCGTTCGCTTATCCAAACGATTGGGCGGGCGGCGCGTAATGCAAACGGTCATGTCATCATGTATGCGGACCGGATGACGAATTCCATGGAGATTGCCATCTCAGAGACGAAGCGGAGAAGGGCGATTCAGGAAGCCTATAATATTGAGCATGGCATTACACCGAAGACAATCCAGAAGGATATTCGGGATGTTATACGTGCCACGCAGGCAGCAGAAGCAGGGGAAGAGGAGCGTACGGCTAAACAATATGAGAACCTGTCTAAGAAAGATCGCCAGCAGGTTATCGCCCGTATGGAGAAAGAGATGAAGGATGCAGCCCGCGCCCTGGACTTTGAGCGTGCGGCTGAGCTTAGGGACTTGATATTAGAGCTGAAAGTGGAAGGATGAACAAAGGATGGCATTAGATAAAATCATTGTTAAAGGAGCAAGGGAGAATAATCTGAAGGATATCGATGTGACGATTCCGCGTGACCAATTGGTTGTTTTGACAGGACTCTCCGGCTCCGGTAAATCATCGCTCGCCTTTGATACGATTTATGCGGAAGGTCAGCGGCGCTATGTGGAGTCTTTGTCCGCTTATGCGCGGCAATTCCTTGGTCAAATGGATAAACCGGATGTGGACAGCATTGAAGGGCTGTCCCCTTCTATCTCCATTGACCAGAAAACGACGAGCCGCAACCCTCGTTCAACGGTGGCGACTGTAACGGAAATTTATGATTATATGAGGCTTTTGTATGCCCGGGTCGGAAAACCAATCTGTCCGAAGCATGGAATTGAAATTACCTCCCAAACCATTGAGCAGATGGTGGACCGAATATTAGAGTATCCGGAGCGGACGAAAATTCAGGTGCTTGCTCCTGCGGTGACAGGCAGAAAAGGGACTCATGCCAAGCTTCTTGAGGATATTAAGAAGCAAGGGTATGTAAGGGTCCGCATAGATAATGAAATGTATGATTTGGACGATAATATTGAGCTTAATAAGAATAAAACCCACTCTATCGAAGTGGTCATTGACCGGATAGTCGTGAAGGAGGGCATAGCATCACGACTATCTGATTCCCTTGAGTCAGCGCTTGCCATCGGACATGGGAAAGTCATGATTGATGTCATCGGCCAAGAGGAGCTTCTCTTCAGCGAACATCATTCCTGTCCATATTGCGGTTTCTCCATTGGTGAGCTGGAGCCGCGTATTTTCTCCTTTAATAGTCCATTCGGTGCTTGCCCGACCTGCGATGGACTTGGATATAAGCTGAAGGTTGACCGAGATGCGGTCATTCCAGATCCGGAATTGACGCTGCGCCAGCATGCGATTGCTCCTTGGCAGCCAACGAGCTCACAATATTATCCGAAGCTGCTTGAGTGTATTGCTGACCATTATGGCATTGATATGGATGTGCCGGTTTCTCAGCTTAGAGAGGATCAATTAGATAAGATTCTGTATGGTTCAGACGGAGAGAAAATTCATTTCCGCTATGAGAATGATTTCGGCCAAATTCGTGAGAATGATGTGGAGTTTGAAGGGGTGCTGAATAATGTGGAGCGCCGCTATAGGGAAACGACTTCAGATTATATCCGTGACCAGATGGAGAAATATATGGCCGAGCAGAAATGCCCGACGTGTAAAGGATACCGCTTGAAGAAAGAAAGCATGGCTGTTCTGGTAGACGGACGTCATATCGGCCAGGTGACTGAGCTTTCCATTCAGGATGCTTATAAATTCTTCGATGGCTTAAAGCTGTCAGATAAGGATATGAGCATCGGCCGATCTATTTTCCGAGAAATCAAAGAGCGGCTTGGGTTCCTCAATAATGTGGGGCTTGAATATTTAACACTGAGCAGGGCAGCCGGCACGCTTTCCGGCGGGGAAGCCCAGCGAATCCGCCTGGCTACTCAGATCGGATCCCGCTTGACGGGAGTTCTTTATATTCTGGACGAACCGTCTATCGGGCTTCATCAGCGTGACAATGATCGATTGATTGAGGCGCTGCGCAGCATGCGGGATATCGGGAACACGCTTATCGTTGTCGAGCATGATGAGGATACGATGCTTGCAGCTGATTACTTAATTGATGTTGGTCCTGGTGCCGGCTCACATGGCGGGCAAATTGTTGCTGCAGGTACCCCGGAGGAGGTCATGAAGAATCCGAATTCCTTAACCGGGCAATATCTATCAGGAGAGAAGTTCATTCCGCTTCCGCATGAACGCAGGCAAGGAAATGGGCAGAAGATTGAGATACGCGGAGCACGCGAGAATAATCTTCGCAATATCAATGTCTCCTTCCCGCTTGGAACATTTGTCGCGGTAACCGGTGTATCAGGCTCAGGTAAAAGTACGCTTGTGAATGGAATTCTTCATAAGGCATTGGCGCATAAGCTGCACCGAGCCAAGGCGAAGCCAGGCCTTCATAAGGAGATAAGAGGGATTGAGGCGCTTGAGAAGGTTATTGATATCGACCAATCTCCAATCGGCCGGACACCGCGCTCTAACCCGGCTACCTATACAGGGGTGTTTGATGATATTCGTGATGTATTTGCCTCCACGAATGAGGCGAAGGTGCGAGGCTATCAAAAGGGCCGCTTCAGCTTTAATGTAAAGGGCGGACGTTGTGAGGCCTGCCGTGGGGACGGTATTATCAAAATAGAGATGCATTTCCTGCCGGATGTTTATGTACCTTGTGAGGTTTGTCATGGCAAACGGTACAACCGTGAAACATTAGAGGTCACCTATAAAGGGAAGAGTATTTCTGATATCCTGGATATGACGGTCGATGAGGCCCTTCAATTCTTTGAAAACCTTCCGAAGATCAAGCGGAAGATTCAAACCATCCATGATGTGGGACTCGGATATATTAAGCTCGGGCAGCCGGCTACAACCTTATCTGGGGGAGAAGCCCAGCGGGTGAAATTAGCAAGTGAGCTTCATAGGCGCTCAAACGGCCGTTCGCTCTATATTCTGGATGAGCCGACGACAGGGCTGCATGTGGAGGATATTTCCCATCTGCTGAAAGTATTGCAGAGACTCGTTGATAATGGGGATACTGTGCTGGTTATTGAGCATAACTTGGATGTCATCAAGGCAGCTGATTACTTGATTGACCTTGGTCCTGAGGGCGGCGAAAAGGGCGGAACCATTCTTGCATCCGGCACGCCTGAGCATATTGCAGAGACTCCAGAATCCTATACGGGTCAATATTTGAAGCCTATTCTTGAACGCGACCGCAAGCGGATGGAGGAAAGGCTGACGCAGAAGGCAGGTCAGTAACCAGACTTTGTTGGCCGGCTAATGGTCACCATGCACCATGATAAGAATACGGATGATTGCGTAAAGGAAAGGCGCGGGTATCAATTATGGGACGAATCGTCAGGTGATTGCTGCCCGTGCCTCTCTTTTCCTTGAAAATAGGCATTTGTGGAAACCTTTCTTGTTGTTAATCGTACATGTTAGAAGGAACAGTTTACGCATACACATAACGTCATAAATTTTTGCATAGGTTTAAACCATGTTATAAGGGAGATGACTGATATGAATGATGAAAAAAAACGAATTCTGGAAATGGTGAAGGAAGGCCTTTTAAATGCGGATGAGGCATTGCTTCTGCTCGAACAATTAGACAAGAAAGAAAAGCTCATCCAAGAAGAAAGCCAGCAAGAATCGAGAGAGCTTGCAACGACTGCGCAGCCTGAAGGTGAGAAGAGACAAGAGCAGCAAACGAAGAAGTCTGTCTCAACGATGGACCGTATCTTGGGCGTTGTAGATGATGTCGTGAAGAAAATTAAAGATATCGATTTTGACTGGAATTTCGGATCCAGCATAGAGATTGACCACTTATACCACCAGGAAGCAAAGCCTTTCCAAATCATTGATATTGATGTAGCTAATGGAGAGGTGTCTATCATTCCGTGGGATCAGAATGTGGTGGATATTGAATGCAAGGCGAAGGTATATCGAGCTGAAACAACAACAGAAGCGAGGGAGAAGCTTCAAAACCAAATCGTGAATAAGATTGAGAATGGCAAGCTGAAGTTCATGCTTCAAGACCGTGCCATTAAATTAAAAGCGGTTATTAAGGTGCCGAACAGTCAATATCAGGAGCTTCGGGTCCGCTTGTTCAACGGAAGCATCAATGGAGAAAATCTTAAGGTTGATGAGATTAAGACGAAGACAGCGAACGGAACCATCTCCTTCCGTGACTTCCATACACGTGAGGCTGAATTTGAGACGGTTAACGGTTCTATTAAGCTGAATTCCTTTGATGCAGGTGAGCTGGAAATCGATACGATGAATGGATCTATTCAGGTGGATGGCGCATTCCGCACTGCCGATGTTCAAACCATTAATGGGAGTATTCAGTGCAAGCAAACAGGCCAATACGGAGAAACCCTTCGTGCTAAGGCGCAGGCAGGAAGCATTAATTTGCAAATCCCGCAAGGCATTAGCTGTGACGGTGAGTTAAAGTCGAATCTTGGCAGTTTCAATCTTGACTTGAAGGGTATTCAAGTTATTGAAGAGAAGAATGACATTGTTCAAAAGATGCTTCGCTTCCAATCAACGGTGGAAGAACAGCATTCCATGCATGTGTTTGCCGAATCCAAGGCAGGAAGCATTAAAGTAAAGCATACGCTTTAAAAAGTTATGCGTATGATTTAAAGGAGTTGTGAGAACAACTATATGAAGAAGAAGCTTATGAGAACCAATTACTCCGATAAGGTTTTATTGGGAGTATTAGGCGGGATTAGCCGGTATTTCGGCATTAAGCCGATTATTCTGCGTGTACTATTCGTTATCGGTTTAATTCCGACCAGTTTTCTGTTAATCATCCCTTATACAATACTTAGTTACATTATGCCGAGGGAGCGCATGGAGGAGGATCGCAAATGAAATGGGTTTTGAAAATACTCGTCAATGCAGCGGTTTTCGTTTTATTGATGCAAGTATTTGAAGGTGTGCATGTTTCCGGATTTGGAACAGCGATTATCGCGGCAATCGTCTTGTCCATTTGTAATGTCATTGTCAAACCGATTGTTACCGTCTTGACGCTGCCAATTACGATTGTGACATTAGGCATTTTCTTGCTCTTTATCAATACGATTGTGCTCAGCATTGTTGATGCCATGATGGGCAGTGCTTTTCAAATCGATGGATTTTGGTTGACCTTCCTTGTTTCGGTGATTTTATCCTTCGTGAATACGATCATGGAAAGCGTGACGGATTAAGAAAGAAAGGCCTGAAGCGGGCAAACTGCTTCAGGCCTTTCTTATTGAACGATAAAGGTGTCATATCCGAGCCTTTGGAGCTCTGAGGCAAGCTGTTCTGCTCGATGCTTACTGGAGAAGGCTCCGACCTGCACCTTGTACAGCTTCTGCTTCTGAGTGGCAGCTTGTCTATTCTTCGTGAGACCATAATGGGACACAATTGACTGGGCGATTGACTGGGCGCATTGCGTTCGATAATCCTCCTTCTTGAGCAGCCTGCTTTCAATCTTATGTGTCATGAAACCACATTCGACCAGAACAGCTGTCATTCGCGTTTCCCGAAGTACGTGGAAATTGGCTGTCTTTACTCCTCGATTTTTGCGTCCGGTAGCGGTAATGAGCTTCTCTTGGATCTCTGCGGCTAGGATTTGGGCATCCCTTGGCTTGGATGAGTGTATAAAGGTCTCTATTCCCTCAGCCTCGTGCCAGCCGCCGTTTCCTGCTGCATTAGCATGGATGGATAGGAAGCAATCAGCACCAAGCTCATTGGCTTTTGCTGTCCGTACTTCTAACGGGACATCCTGCTCATCATTATGCGTGAACAGCACCTCTAGATTCGTATAACCTGAAAGAAAATCACGTACATAGAGAGCAACTGCCCGATTAAATTCATATTCCTTCATCCCATCCGGCGTCCGCTTGCCTAGAGTGGAATAACCATGTCCTGCATCAAGAACAATCTTCAAGCTTATAACCCCCTCTTTCTTTTATCCTTACTATATGAGACAAGCCTACAAACGGGACCATAAAAAAGAAAAAAGACAAACCTGAAAAGCTTGGCAGGTTTGTCTAGTGGGTTGTCTTATTTACATAAGGAATAAGCGTCTTTATCAACGATAAGGGTTACATGCGGATGGGATTGAAGGATGCTCGCAGGCAGCTCTTCTGTCATCTCTCCATGAATCATGCCATGGATTGCTTCTGCTTTTGCTTTGCCGGAGGCTAGAAGCAGAATTTCCTTGCTCTTCATGATTGTGCCGATTCCCATGGTGATGGCTTGCGTTGGCACCTCATCAATGGATTCGAAGAAACGGGCATTTGCTTGGCGCGTGCTTTCCTTTAAATCAATGATATGTGTGTCTCCTGTGAAAGGAGTCCCTGGTTCATTAAAGCCGATATGTCCGTTAGATCCAATTCCGAGTATTTGAAGGTCAACTTGTCCAAGTGACTCAATAATTTCCTCGTATCGTTTGCATTCCTTTGCATGATCCTCTGTATCTCCGCTTGGGATGTGTGTATGCTCCTTCGGAATCTCAAGATATTTGAAAAGATGCTCATACATAAAGGTGAAATAACTGTTTTTATCCTCTTGTGGAAGCCCGATGTATTCATCCAGATTGACTGTATGGATATCCTTGTAGCTTGTCCCATTTTGCTGATGGTCTTCGATTAATTCCTTGTATAGCCCAACCGGTGTACTGCCCGTAGCTAACCCGAGAACGGCATTCGGTTTTTCTTGAACCTTCTTAATGAGAATTTCAGCGGCTTTCTTGCTCATTTCATCATAATTTTCTACTACGATAATCTTCATGTTGATTTGTGACATTACTTTGATTCTCCTCTATAGGCAATTTTTCCTCGGCAAATGGTTGCGCGTACCTGGCAGTCTTCATCGAGAATGACGATATCTGCTTCTTTCCCAGCAGCAATGCTGCCCTTCTTGTCATATATATTCAATTGCTTGGCAGGATTGACGGCGGCCATTTGAACGGCATCTCTTAATGAGCAGCCGGTGAATTCCATCATGTTCTTTAAGGCATCATTCATTTTAAGGATGCTTCCTGCAAGGGCTCCGTCAGCCAATCGTGCTTCCTTGCCTTTAACGAACACATCTTGTCCGCCAAGATCATAAGTGCCGTCTGAAAGTCCTTTGGCACGCATCGCATCCGTAATAAGGATGGTTCGGTCCACTCCTTTCAGCTTAAGTGCAAGGTTCACCATTTCAGGGGATACATGGATTCCATCGACGATTATTTCTGCATAAATATCTTCATTCATGAGAGAAGCTCCTGCTGCACCGATATCGCGATGATGCAGGCCGGTCATCTGATTGAATAGATGAGTAGCTTGGCTTAGCCCCTCGGACGCTGCCTCCATTGCCTGCTCATAGGTTGCACCTGTGTGGCCGATGGATGGGATGATATCTGCTGCAGTCAATAGTTCAACCAATTCTTTGCCGCCTGGCTCCTCTGGGGCGAGTGTAACTTGTTTAATGGTGTGTCCGGAGATCTCGGACCATTTCTTGAACAATTCGGGGTCAGGGTTAATGATATATTGAACTGGTTGGGCACCAGCCTTTGAAGGATTGACGAAGGGACCTTCTAAATGAACGCCGATGACGTCGGCTTTTCCAGAAATGTTCTCAGACTTGCTGTATTGTTGAACTGTTTGCAAAGCCTGTTCGATATTTTCAGGAGATTGAGTCATAGTCGTGGCTAAAAAGGATGTCGTACCTTCTTTAGGGAGGGTATTCGCCATGCAGTTGAGGGCATCCGTCGTACCATCCATGACATCGCTTCCACCAGCACCATGAATATGCATATCAATAAACCCGGGAACCACGACTTCGTTTTGCGCAATCGTTAATACCTCATCGGCTTGTTCGGGAGCTTGGTGTGCTGGCCCTATCTCTTTTATGATTTCACCATCAATTAGTATATATCCGTCTTGCAGGATGGAATCTTCAAGATAGATAGTGGCATTCTTGATTAGTATGGTCATTCTCTCAGCTCTCCTTTTATGAATATTTCTATCCTTATCCTACCGTATCCTACGCCAGAAAAACAGAATTAAATCTCTGTTAGTGTATGGTTTAATAGGAAATAATGATAAAATGGAAACACGATTTCCGAATAATGTTCAGGGAGGGAATTTTTTTGCCCAAAGTAAAAACAGTAGATCTCATTGATGAGTTTAATCTTGAACTGATCAGTGGCGAAGAAGGCATCAATAGACCAATTACAGTAAGTGATTTATCAAGGCCTGGACTTGAAATCGCCGGATATTTTGATTATTACCCGGCTGACCGTATTCAAATCCTCGGTATGACTGAATTGACATTTTTCTCCAGACTCACTCCTGAAGAGCGTTTAAGCCGGATGGAGAGTCTATGCAGTGATATTACACCATGTATTATTGTCACGAGAGGCATTGATATTCCAGAAGAACTAATTCTCGCATCAGAGAAGGTATCCGTCCCAGTTCTTCGCAGTACGACGAAAACAACACGCTTCTCAAGCCGCTTAACGAATTTCCTTGAAAGTAAATTAGCACCGACAACTGCTGTCCATGGAGTGCTTGTTGATATTTATGGCGTTGGCGTTATGATAACAGGAAAAAGCGGTGTAGGTAAAAGTGAAACAGCCCTTGAGCTTGTAAAGAGGGGGCATCGTCTCGTTGCCGATGACTGTGTTGAAATCCGGCAGGAGGACGATGATACCTTAGTCGGCACATCACCTGAATTAATTGAGCATTTGCTTGAAATCAGGGGAGTGGGCATCATCAATGTGATGACCTTATTTGGTGCAGGGGCCGTTCGCAGCCATAAAAAGATTTCACTTGTTATCAATCTTGAGCTTTGGGACCAGCAAAAGAATTATGATAGGCTAGGTCTTGAGGAAGAAAAAGTGCGCATAATCGATACAAATATTACGCGCATGAATATCCCAGTCCGCCCAGGCCGGAATATCGCGGTCATTATTGAGGTGGCTGCTATGAATTTCCGTCTGAAGCGAATGGGTGTGAACACGGCTCAGCAATTCACAGAAAAGCTGAACGAAGCCATTGAACATGATAAACATGAATAAAGAGGTGGACAAACAAAATGGGGACGATTGGGACAATTGATCGGGTAGCGATTCAGATTGGATCTGTATCGATTTACTGGTATGGAGTCATTATTGGTCTTGGTGTCTTTCTCGGGTTGTGGCTTGCGATGCGGGAATCCGAACGCCGCGGACTTGATAAAGATGTTTTTATTGATTTGCTGATTTATGCGGTACCAATATCCATTATCAGTGCAAGGATTTATTATGTCATTTTTGAATGGTCTTATTATAAGGATCACTTAGGCGATATCGTGAAGATATGGAATGGCGGGATTGCCATTCATGGGGCTCTTATTGGAGCTGTCATCACGACAATTGTGTTTGCTAAGATGAAGAATTTATCCTTCTGGAAGCTCGCTGATATTGCTGCTCCATCTATTATTCTTGGACAGGCAATTGGGCGCTGGGGTAATTTCATCAACCAAGAGGCATATGGTAATGAAGTGAGCCGCAGTTTCCTGGAGAATTTATTCCTTCCAGATTTTATCATTAATCAAATGTACATAAATGGAGCCTATCATCATCCAACCTTCCTGTATGAATCTGTGTGGAATATTGTTGGGTTTGCCATTCTGATTGGATTGCGCAGGGTGAATCTCCGCCAAGGCGAGCTCTTCCTGACCTATGTCATTTGGTATTCCATCGGAAGGTTCTTCGTTGAAGGCTTACGTACGGATAGTTTGATGCTGTTTGATACATTGCGCATGGCACAGCTGTTATCCCTGGTGCTTATTTTCACTGGCATCATTTTAATCATTGTTAGACGAAAGCTTGGCCATTCACAGAAGAAATATCTCGATATGTAAGCGATAAGGGGAAAAGGGGGAGGAGTGTTTTTGACGAAAAGTACATGGGTTAAAGGGCTGCAGTCTGGTCTAAAGACAACTTGGATGCTTGGGAAGGTTATCTTCCCGATTACGTTATTTGTCTCTATTTTGCAGTATACGCCTGTCTTGCCGTGGCTGATTGATTTAATCAGCCCGGCGATGGGCTTGATTGGTCTGCCAGGTGATGCGGCTATTCCGCTTGTTCTTGGGAACTTTTTGAACCTGTATGCCGGAATCGGCGGCATTCTGGCCCTTGACTCATTGACGGTGAAGGAAGTGTTCATCATCGCAGTGATGCTGTCCTTTTGTCATAACCTCTTTATAGAAACGAGTGTTGCCTTAAAGGTTGGTGTTAAACTGTGGGTAGTCTTGGCGACTAGGATTGGTCTTGCCCTCATCTCTGCAGTTGTCATCAACCTTGTTTGGCAAGGGGGCAGCGAAGTCATCCAATATGGCGGAGCGGTCGGCGGTGAAGAGACCATCACCGGTATTGGGGCCATTCTATGGAACGGGCTGGCAGCGGCAACAACAGGCACGCTGAAGCTTGCGTTAATCATTATCCCGCTCATGCTGGTGATTCAAATTATGAAGGATTTGAATTGGCTGAAGCTCTTCTCGACCTGGATGAAGCCGGTGACGAAAATGCTTGGCATGAAGGAAAATACATCGATGACACTTGTTGCAGGTCTTGTCATTGGCCTGGCGTACGGGGCAGGTGTCATGCTTGAGGCAGTCCGTGAAGACGGTGTCAGCAGGAAAGATATCACCATCGCCTTTATCTTCCTAGTGGCCTGCCATGCCGTTGTAGAGGATACGGTGATTTTTATCCCGCTCGGAGTTCCGGTCATTCCGCTCCTCATCATCAGGCTTGTAACGGCGATCCTGTTAGCCATGATCATTTCACGAATTTGGGCAAGAGTGGATGCAAAGAAAGGAAAGGTAAACCCTAGTGGACAAGAAAATCACAACCCTATTATTTGATTTAGATGGAACATTAATTGATACAAACGAATTGATCATTGCTTCATTTCTTCATACATTAGAGCATTATTATCCAAATCAATATACTCGTGAGGACGTGTATGAATTCATCGGTCCTTCTCTTCGCGAAACATTTAGCAGATTAGACCTTGAGCGTGCTGAGGAAATGATTGAGCATTACCGCGCGCACAATCATCTCCATCATGATTCGCTTGTCCGAGAGTATGAGGGTGTATTTGATACCATTCAAGAACTAAAGGAACGTAATTATAAAGTCGGCATCGTCACCACGAAGATGCGTAAAGCCGTAGAGCCAGGCTTGGTAAAGGGAAGGCTTGACCAATTCTTTGATGTGATTGTTACTTATGATGATGTCAAGAACACGAAGCCGGACCCAGAGCCGATTGAACTCGCTTTGAAATTGATTGGTTCATCTGCAGAGGAAACGATTATGGTTGGCGACAACAGCCATGACATCCTTGCAGGCAAAAATGCCGGCACGAAAACGGCTGGTGTGGCTTGGACGATTAAAGGAAGAGATTATCTCGAGCAATATGGCCCGGACTATATTCTTGATAATATGCGTGATCTCTTGGCGATTGTGGAAGCATGAGAAGAACAAGGCGCTATCCGTTGAAGGGTGAAGGCAACTCGTTATGGCATATTTATAAGACGGTTTCCTTCTGGAAGGTATTCCGTAATGTCCTTGTGCTTATGATTGCACGCTACACGCCATTTATGCGCCTGAAGAACTGGCTGTACCGTTCCTTTACGGGTATGAAGATTGGCGATCAAACATCCATTGCCTTCATGGTGATGCCGGATATTATGTATCCGGAAATGATTAAGATTGGACGCAACTCGATTATTGGCTACAATTCAACGATTCTCGCTCATGAATATTTGATTAAAGAATACCGGCTTGGAGAGGTTGTGATTGGTGATGAGGTCATGATTGGCGCTAACACAACGATTCTTCCCGGCGTGACGATTGGTGACGGCGCCATCGTCTCAGCCGGAACACTCGTCCATCGTGATGTTCCAGCCGGCGCCTTCGTTGGCGGCAACCCGATGAAGATGATTTATACAGCTGAAGAAATGAAGAAACGACAGGGAGAGGCAGATCCTTTTTAGGGGTTTGTCTCTTTTTGTTTTATACTAAAAGGGAGGAATCCATCCTTTATCTAGAGGTGAACAGACAAATGAAAAACAATATATTGATTATAGAGGACGAGCCCCAGCTCGCCAGGCTTTTACAGCTTGAGCTCCAGTTTGAGGAGTTTGATACGGCTATCGCTCATACAGGTAGGGAAGGCTTGGAAGCCTTTCAGAGAGGGAGCTTTGACCTTGTCCTGCTGGATATTATGCTGCCGGAAATGAACGGCCTCGAGGTGCTGAAACATATCCGGGCTAAATCCTTGGTGCCTGTTATTCTATTAACAGCCAAGAGTGATGTGAAGGATAAGGTGGAAGGACTCAATCTCGGTGCAAATGATTATGTCACAAAACCATTTGAATTTGAAGAATTGCTCGCCCGGATTCGCGTTAACTTGCGCTATCATTCCGCAGCAGCTGCCGTAGCGCCTGTGATCAATGAGTACCGCTATGGCTCTATTCATGTCAATATTGACAGCCATACGGTCACACAGGATGGCAAGGTGGTTGAGCTGACGCCGAGAGAATTTGATTTGCTCGTCCACTTTATGAGGAATACGAATATCGTTCAATCGCGAGAACAGATTCTCGATGCCGTTTGGGGATTTGATTATTACGGAGATACGAATGTAGTGGATGTGTATGTCCGCTATCTTCGTCAAAAATTAGGCAATTCGGTCATTCGGACGGTCAGAAGCGTCGGGTATGTGATGAAGGAGGAATAGGGATGAAATTACAAACAAGAATCAATCTATTATCCACTGTCCTCACACTCTTTATTTTCATAATCAGCTTCACTGGTATTTACTATTTGTACAAATACCTGGCCTATGACACGGAATACCACCGGCTGCAGATGGAGGGGGATGAAATACTAGCAGCCATCAGTGAGCTCGACGGTACGGCGAATATTGATACCCTCCTCCGTTCCTACATTCCGCAGAACGGGATGATTTATATTACGGATGAGGATAACCAGGCCCTTTTGCGCCTTCAGGCAACATCCACTGCAGATAAGATGGATTATGCACTAAAGGAAGGGGAGAAGTATACCGTTTCAGAGTGGGAGGGCGAGCTTGTAATGGCCATTCGCTATCCGATGATCTGGCCAGATCAGTCAGTGGTGAATGTACATCTCGTCCAGCCCCTGCAAGAGGTGTCTGCGAATATGACCATTTTGAAATGGATCTTAATCCTCATCACCCTGCTTGCAATCATTCCCATCTATTTGGCAAGTCAGCTGCTCGTACGGCTGATTGTCCTCCCGATTCAAAGACTGACCAGTACGATGAGGCGGAATATCTCTGATTCCAGATATGACAAGCTGGAGCTCCCGGACAATAAGAAGGGAGAAATTGCTGAGATGACCTATACGTATAATTCGCTTATGGATAAGCTAGAGGACAGCTATAATAAGCAGCAGCAATTCGTCGGAAATGCCTCTCATGAATTGAAAACACCGCTCACAATCATTGAATCCTACGCAAAGCTACTGCAGCGCAGAGGATTTAAGAATGAAGATATTAACCGTGAGGCATTGGAGGCGATTACCTCGCAAACGGGGCAAATGAAGGTGATGATAGAGCAGATGCTAGAACTCGCAAAGGCCAATGAAACGCTGCAGCTGAAATGGGAGTCTGTTACTACAACTGCGCTCCTGACGGAAATTATCGACAGCTTTCAAAAGGCTTATAAGCGGGAGGTTACCCTTCACGGCGAGGAATTCTCCTTCTCGACAGATGTATCCAAGCTAAGGCAGATGATGTTCATCCTCCTTGATAACGCCCGTAAATACAGCGAAGGGAAAATCGATGTCTTCGTTGAAAAGGGCAATGACATCACCATTCAAGTCAGGGATTATGGGCCTGGGATTAAGGAAGAGGATATCCCCCATATTTTTGACCGATTCTACCGCGTGAATAAAGACCGTAATCGCCAAACAGGCGGAACGGGGCTTGGACTGGCTATTGCGAAGGATTTCG
The DNA here is from genome assembly GCF_051873915.1 of Pradoshia sp. Classification (NCBI taxonomy): domain Bacteria; kingdom Bacillati; phylum Bacillota; class Bacilli; order Caryophanales; family Bacillaceae; genus Pradoshia; species Pradoshia sp. The sequence goes on along the minus strand of NZ_JBJEFJ010000067.1, from coordinate 9,215 downwards.
CCGGGCTTCTTGGCGGGACGATAACGGTGGAAAGTGTGCTTGGGGAAGGAACGTCCTTTATCATTACCCTGCCAAAGGAGGTAGAAAAGCATGACTAAGAAACGCCTTTGGATCTTGCCTATTTTTCTCCTTATCTGCATTATCCTCTTTGCAGGGTATGCTTATAATCAAATCATCACGAAGACGACCTTTGGAGAAGCAGAAATCAAAAATCGAGTCTCCTCTCTTTATAATGGAGAAGTCCAATCGATGACGAAAAAGAATGATCAATACAAGGTCATCTTCACGAAAAATGACGATGTCTATCAGGTCATCGTCGATGAGATAAACGGTACCTTCGCTGATTTGAAGGTAGTTAAAAAGGGAACTAAGCAAGAGGAACAATCGGAAACAAACGAGGAGGTACCGACAGAGGAAAAGCCTGCTGAACCAGCAGAGATCAAGCGGCTCACAGAGAATCAAGTCAGAGATATCGCGCAATCTAAGTTTAACGGTGAGATAGATGAGATTGAATTTGTCTCAACGGATGACGGCGGTTATTACAATGTCGATATGGAAAATGACGAGGATGAGGCAACCCTGCAAATCCATGCGCTCACTGGGGAAATCATCACCATCACGTATGATGACTGATCTCCTCATGTCATTCTAATCTTTCTTCTCCTTTCTCATGAAACTCTAATCTTTCTCTAATTTACGCTTAATGTGGACGTTCTACAATACAAGTAAGTTAAAGAAATGAAGGAGAGATAATCATGAAGAAATTATTCATCGGACTAACCATTTCAGCAGCGGTATTTGGAGGATTTGCCCTTGCACAATCTATGACAACAGGCTCTGCGGCCAACCAGGAGAAGACAAGCCCGAAGCTGATGACCGAACAGGAAGCAAAGGACATCGCATTGAAGGAAGTAAACGGAACAATCATAGAGGCGGAATATGATCATGACGACAACCGCCCGCATTATGAATTTGAAATCCAAAGCAATAAAGAAGAAGTAAACGTTGAGGTTGATGCCAAGACAGGAAAAGCAACCATTACTGAGCGTGAAACAGTCCAAGCTGCAGCGGTAAAGGAAGAAAAAGCGAATGCTGCCCCAAAAACAAACAAAGCCAATGCAGCTGCAGCCAAGAAAGCGGTCATTACAAAAGCTGAAGCCATCAAGAGTGCGAAAACAGTCGCAAAAGGTACAGTTACAAAAGTGGAATTGGACCATGATGATGATGACCAAACTCAAGTATATGAGCTTGAATTCAAGGACGGAAACGTCGAATATGATGTAGAAGTCGATGCCTATACAGGAAAAATTCTTAAAGTAGAACAAGATTTAGAAGACTAAGCTTTGCAGAGACAGGCGGAGGAACCCGGATGGGGTTCTCCGCTTTTTTTTGCTGCTATTCAAATTAGGTGGGGAAAATTGATTCCTCCTGAATAGGCTCGAAAATCAAAAAGGCGTAATTAAGGTATGTATGTTTTTGGGCAAAGTGGGTTCAGAAAAATAGATTCGATGCTAAAAAACATGTCAGCTTGTCTGTTTTTTGTCTTCTGGGCCTGGACGGAGGTTCTTTATGAATGGAATTTTCCGTATATCTTCGTTTTAAGGGCGAAATCAATCTGTTTAAGGGCGAATGGCTGAAAAGGGGTTTCCAAATAGAATGTCGAAATACATAAAAAGAAGGAGTGAGTACATTTGATTGAAGGTAAGGATACAGTCATCCAGCACTATCGGGATTCCATTAATCAAGCCGCTCAATGGAAGCATATAACGGACAAGAAATGGCGCACACCGATTGCGGAGGGGAAATGGACGATTGGGGAAGTGGCCGGGCATTTTATTCGTTGGGACGATTTCGTGCGAACAAAGCGAATTCCCTTTTTTCAAAAAGGCGGCCCATTCCCGGAGAGTCCGGATGTCCATCAGACGAACCAGGAATCAGCGGCTATCAGCCGACAACGCAGCCAGGAAGAAACGATTGCAGCATTTATAGAAGGCCGTCAAAAATTAATCGCTGCCATTCAACTGCTAGATGACGAAGGGTGGGAGCGGGAATTCCTATTGAAGCATACACCCATCACCTTGGCTGTTTATTTTCAAGGTCAAATCGAGCATGATAAGCATCACTTTAGACAGATTGAATCAGCGAGGCATGAGCGATGAGCAGGCCTGTATTTATTTCTCTCCTCATTCTCATGCTCGTGAATCTTTGGCTCGGAATGGAAGCGCAGGATTTGGCTCATTTTTTTGAGGATTTATTTGGGGTGTTGGATAGACCAGCAATGTATTTGACTATCATCACTGCTATCAGTCTCGCCATCTATGTATTTGTGCTCGGGTTTATGATCATTCAAAAAATACGCGGCCAGTTGCGGGCATCTAATCATGTTTATATCATTATACTTTTGCTGGCAATCGGTCTCGTAGTCAATCTCTGGTCTATTATGGTTCTAGCCATGTGGTGGGGATAACCGATATACATAAGGAGCCTTGTCCTTCTGGGGCAGGGTTTTTATTTTAACTGCTCGCCGAATCATACTAGAATGAAAGAGAGAGTGAGTTCCCTTTTGCTTGACGGTAAGGGGTAAGAAGGGTACACTTTGGATAACTTCATCTTGTTATCACATTAGCGAACTAAAGTATAAATTTATCATAAAGGAATGTTTTGGATGCCAGATATTTTTATGTTTGAGAAACCAATCGGCATGCGCGATACATTGCCGGATTTATTTAGATTAAAAGAATCAGTTCGAAGCCGGATGGCAAAGGAGACAAAGTTATACGGATATCGTTTCTTGGATACCCCGTCTCTTGAATTCTATGAAACGGTCGGACAGGTGTCTGCCATCAAGGACCAGCAGCTGTTCAAGCTTCTTGATAAAGAGGGACACAGCCTTGTGCTTCGTCCGGATATGACCTCCCCAATTGCCAGGGTAGCGTCCTCTCATTTATTGAAGGAGGGCAATCCATTAAGGATGGCCTATAGCGCGAATGTATTCCGTGCACAGGAAAAAGAAGGGGGACGTCTTGCTGAGTTTGAGCAATTCGGTGTTGAAATGATTGGGGACAAAACCTTATCAGCGGATGCGGAGGTGCTCGCCCTTCTGACATCGGTCCTTCAGGCCGCGGGACTCCCGCATTATCATATTACAGTCGGCCATATTGCTTTCGTTCAGGAGATGCTTCTCCATTATGGGGGAAATGAGGAACAGGCAGGTATGATGCGCCGATTCCTATTTGAAAAGAACTATGTCGGGTACCGGGAATATGTGATGGAGCTCGATTTGCCGGAAAACAGCCGCCAAATATTAAAAAAACTTCCTGAACTGAAGGGGAATGCAGAAGTGCTTGATCAGGCACTGGAGATGATGGAGCATGGTGTAGGTACTGCTGCCTTGTATGAGTTGAAGACGCTGGCTTCAATGTTGAAGAAGGCAGGAATAAACGGCCATCTTTCCTTTGATCTATCCCTTGTCAGCCATATGGATTATTATACGGGTATTCTATTCGAAGTGCTCGGCAGCCATATTGGCTTCCCGCTTGGAAATGGCGGACGATATAATGAGCTTTACCGAAATTTCGGCCATGATGCACCTGCCACTGGATTTGGCCTGCGGCTTGACCGAATTATTGAAGCAATCGGAGAAATTGATGCGGAGGAACAGCCCTTATGTATTATCTATCATGAAGCCCAGCAGTCAGCAGCGATGAAAAAGGCTGCCGCCTTACGTGCAGAGGGCCATGCAGTTGTGACGCAAAACATTGCCGGGATTGTTGAACTCGATACGTTTACAAATAATTTCACGAATATTGTGTATATGCTCGATTCCGATGGATGGGAGGCAGGGTCATGAGAGAACCATTAACCGTTGCAATGCCGAAAGGGCGTATTTTTGACGAGGCTGTTGAACTGCTGCGTAGAGCAGATTATCAATTGCCGCCTGAATTCGAAGATACACGCAAATTAATCATTGAGCTGGAGCATGAGCCTCTGCGCTTCATTTTATCCAAGCCGATGGATGTGCCAACCTATGTGGAATATGGCGTCGCAGACATCGGCATCGCCGGGAAGGATGTCATGATGGAGGAGGAGCGCGATGTGTATGAGCTGCTTGACTTGCAAATCAGCGCCTGCCATTTGGCTGTTGCCGGCCTGCCGAATACAGAGATGAGCAAGGTCGCACCAAAGATTGCAAGCAAGTATCCAAATATCGCCTCTCAGTATTTCCGCGAGCAGGGAGAGCAGGTTGAGATCATTAAATTGAATGGGTCCATCGAGCTTGCCCCAATGATTGGGCTTGCCGACCGAATCGTCGATATTGTCTCAACCGGCCAGACGCTCCGAGAAAATGGGCTTGTTGAATATGCGACTATCAAGAAGGTGACATCACGTCTCATCGCCAACCCTGTCAGCTATCGTCTGCGCGAACGGGAGATTACCGATATGGTGGCAAGGCTTCGAAACGTACTCAATGTAAAAGCATAAAAGGAGGGCTCATACATGGAAATCAAATCATTGCAAAAGGGACTATCGCTCAAGAGAAGCGTTGACGGCGGAACCGATGGACAACGTGAGGCGGTACGCCAAATTCTCCGCGATGTAGCAGCAGAAGGAGACAAAGCCCTCTATTATTATACGGAAAAATTTGATAAGGCCGCGGTTTCCTCTCTAGCCGTGACAAAGGCAGAAATCGAGGAAGCACTCGATGCGCTTCCAGAAGGGATGCTATCCATTATGGAGGAAGCGGCTGCTAATATCCGCGCCTACCATGAAAAGCAAAAGCAAAATTCCTGGATTGACCTTGCGGCTTCCGGCACGATGCTTGGACAAAAGCGTACGCCGCTTGATTCCGTCGGGATTTATGTCCCAGGCGGTACAGCGGCCTATCCATCCTCTGTCCTTATGAATGCGATTCCGGCACAAGTCGCCGGGGTGGAGCGAATCGTGATGGTATCCCCGCCGGGTGAGGACGGCAGGCTGCCTGCATCTGTTCTTGCGGCTGCCTCCATTGCTGGTGTGACGGACATCTTCAAGGTTGGCGGAGCACAAGCAATTGGGGCGCTCGCCTATGGGACAGAAACGATTGCGAAGGTCGATAAGATTACCGGCCCGGGTAATATTTATGTCGCTCTTGCCAAGCGTGAGGTATATGGCGATGTCGATATCGATATGATTGCCGGCCCAAGTGAGATTGCGGTACTGGCTGATAGGACGGCAGATGCCCGTTATGTGGCCGCTGATCTCCTATCCCAGGCAGAGCATGATGCGCGCGCCTGCAGCGTACTTGTAACAACGAGCCGTGAATTGGCGGAAGAGGTGAAGGCAGAGGTGGAGGCCCAGCTGGAAACCTTGCCAAGGAAAGAAATCGCCTCAGCTGCCTGGGAAGAGTTCGGCGGTATTTATGTAGCTGATACGATGGACGAAGCGATTGCGGCTATCAATGAATTATCGCCTGAGCACTTGGAAATTCAGACAGAGGACGCGATGAATGTGACGGGTGCCATTAAGCATGCCGGAGCTATCTTCATCGGTTCATACAGCTCAGAGCCTGTCGGTGATTACTTTGCCGGTCCGAACCATGTCCTTCCGACCAATGGGACAGCAAGGTTCTCAAGCCCGCTGAACGTGGATGATTTCCAAAAGAAAACAAGCCTGATTATGTACAGCAAGGAAGATATGGAGCGGAATGCAGCCAAGATTGCGGCTTTCGCCAGATTAGAAGGATTAGAGGCTCATGCACGAGCTGTGGAAGCAAGGCTGGGAGGGAAGAACCAATGACAAGAGAAGCAACTATCGAGAGACGAACAAATGAAACGAATATAAAATTAGCATTTGGCATAGATGGGGAAGGAAAATCACAGCTTGAAACAGGAGTTCCGTTCTTATCCCATATGCTCGACCTATTCGCCAAGCACGGCCATTTTGACTTAATGGTTGATGCAGACGGGGATGTCGAGGTCGATGGCCACCACACGACAGAGGATATCGGTATTTGTCTTGGGCAGGCTCTCACGAAAGCGCTTGGGGACAAGAAAGGAATCAAACGATACGGCAATGCCTTCGTGCCGATGGATGAAGCGTTGGCCCAAGTCGTCGTTGACTTAAGTAATCGTCCGCATCTCGAATTCCGGGCAGATATTCCGGCACCGATGATTGGCGATTTTGACACTGAACTCGTCCATGAATTCCTCTGGAAGCTTGCAATTGAGGCAAGAATGAATCTGCACGTTATCGTACATTATGGACGCAACTCCCATCATATTGTGGAAGCCATTTTCAAGGCGCTCGGCCGTGCATTGGATGAAGCGACAATGATTGATCCGAGGGTGAAAGGAATTCCATCCACAAAAGGAATGCTGTAACTGGAAAGGAGGAGGCGTGCATTGATCGGCATTATTGATTACGGAATGGGGAATTTATTCAGCGTGAACAACGCATTAAAGCGGCTTGGAGCCGAAACGGTCATCAGCGGAGACCCGGAAGTGCTCGCTTCCTGTGAAGGGCTTGTCCTGCCTGGAGTCGGAGCCTTCCCTGATGCAATGGCTGCTCTGAGGGAGCAGAAGCTGGATCTCTTTTTGAAAGAATACGTGACAAGCGGGAAGCCGCTTTTAGGAATCTGTCTCGGCATGCAGTTATTATTCGAGAGCAGTGATGAGCACGGCTATTCAACAGGACTCGGATTTTTGAAAGGGCATATTGTGAAATTCGCCGGGATTGACCGGGAAGGACGTTCCTATAAAGTCCCTCATATGGGCTGGAATAAGCTCCATTTCCATCAGGAGCACCCATTGCTTGCTGGGCTGGAAGAGGACTATGTCTATTTTGTCCATTCCTATTATGCGGAGATCAAGAAAACCTCCGAGCTGCTGGCCTCTGCCTCCTATGATGTGGAGGTGCCGGGCATTGTTGGTCTCGGGAATGTGATGGGCATGCAATTTCACCCAGAGAAAAGCGGTCAGATGGGAAAAGCGCTGCTCCAAAATTACATCAAGCTGGTAGAAGAGAAGGAGAGGCTTGTCCAATGATAAAGACATTTACCATCTACCCTGCGATTGATATGAGGGGCGGCCGTTGTGTTCGGCTGCTGCAGGGAGATTATGATCAAGAAACTGTATATGGGGATTCACCGTTTGAAATGGCAAAGTCTTTTGCGAAAATGGGTGCTTCATGGATTCATATGGTTGACCTTGATGGCGCAAAGGAAGGCTCGCTCGTAAATGATGCATCTGTTTTGAAGGCGGCGAAGGAATTAGCGGGAGTCTCCATCCAAATCGGCGGCGGAATCCGCAGTGAGAAGCAGGTGGCGCATTATTTGGAGAATGGTGTCGCCCGCGTGATTTTAGGAAGCGTGGCTGTCCGGGAACCAGCTTTTGCAGAAGAAATGATTCGTAAATACCCCGGGCAAATCGCGATTGGCTTGGATGGCAAGAGCGGGAAGGTCGCAACAGATGGCTGGCTTGAAACGAGTGATTGGAGCGTGCTTGATTTAGGCAAGTATTTTGCCGATAAGGGGGCAGAATGGTTTATCTTTACCGATATTGCCAATGATGGCATGCTGAGCGGACCAAATGTGAGTGCGACGGCTGAATTGGCCCGTATTACCGGTAAAAAGGTGATTGCCTCAGGCGGAATGAGCCGTCTTGAAGATATTGCATCATTGAAGGATCATCAAGCTGACGGGATTGAAGGGGTCATTATCGGCAAAGCCTTGTACGAAAATCGATTCACACTCTCGGAAGCCTTATTGGAAGCGGAGGGAAAAGCATGATAACGAAGCGTATCATTCCCTGCCTGGATGTAAAAGAAGGCCGTGTCGTCAAAGGAATCCAGTTCCTCGGATTGCAGGATGCCGGCGACCCGGTTGAACTAGCGCAAATGTATGATGACCAGGGAGCGGACGAGCTCGTATTCCTCGACATCTCCGCCTCTCATGAGGGACGGAAAACGATGGTGGAGGTTGTGAAAAAGGCAGCCTCTGTCCTAAGCATTCCATTTACAGTTGGCGGCGGGATTAATACGGTTGATGATATGAGGATCATTCTCCGCTCCGGAGCAGATAAAGTATCCGTTAACACGGCAGCTGTTCTGCGTCCTCAGCTAATCGCAGAAGGGGCTGCTTACTTTGGCAATCAATGCATCGTTCTTGCGATTGATGCTAAATACGACCCTGAATTTGGAGGCTTCCGCGTCTATACGCATGGCGGACGCAAGCCGACAGAACTAGATGCGGTCGAATGGGCCAAGCATGCCGTTGCTCTGGGAGCTGGGGAAATCCTTCTCACAAGCATGGATAAGGACGGAGAAAAAAGCGGGTTCCACCTCGAGTTGACACGCGCTGTCAGTGAAGCGGTCACCGTACCTGTCATCGCCTCAGGAGGAGCGGGAGGCAAGGAGGACTTTGCCCCAGTCTTCACAGAAGGCAAAGCCGATGCCGCGCTTGCTGCATCGATTTTTCATTACAAAGAAACGAGTGTTCAAGAAGTGAAACGCAGACTGCGAGAACAAGGAGTGCATGTGAGATGAACGAAGTGAAATTTGACGAAAACGGACTCGTACCAGCCATCGTCCAAGATGCAAATACAAAGGAAGTACTGACACTCGCCTACATGAATGAGGATTCTTTGGCGAAAACACTCGAAACAAAGGAAACCTGGTTCTACAGCCGCTCCCGCCAAGAGCTCTGGCATAAAGGGGAAACAAGCGGAAATACTCAAAAGGTACAGGAGATTCTCTATGACTGTGACAAGGATGCCCTCGTTGTCAAAGTCATTCCGAATGGTCCCGCCTGCCATACCGGTACAGTCAGCTGCTTCACAGAAAAGCTGCTCGAAGCAACAGAGACAGAAGCATCTGCCGAGCCGGAAACCGAAGCCAGCTTTTTGAAGGAACTCGAACGTATCATCGCCACACGAGAAATGGAGCGTCCCGAAGGCTCCTACACAACCTATCTATTCGAGGAAGGCGTCGACAAAATCCTGAAAAAAGTCGGTGAAGAAGCAGCGGAAGTTATCATCGCCGCCAAAAACCGGGACCTTAATGAACTGAAATGGGAAGTATCTGATCTCTTCTTCCATGTCCTCGTCCTGCTGCGTGAACAAGGTTTGCCATACTCCGAAATTGAGAAAAACCTGCGCGAACGACATGCAGATAAAAGCCAGAACAAAGACTTTAAAGGCTGATTGCCTTTGGAGTCTTTTTTTTGGATGGAGGAGGGCAGG
>NZ_JBJEFJ010000066.1:0-14597 GCF_051873915.1 Pradoshia sp. | reverse complement strand
TCCATACCGCTCGTATAGTCCTCAAAATCATCAACCTTTTTTCGCTAATTAAGTTATTTTGTTATAGTAAAAAAGTAGAGCATTTGCAATTCCATAATAATGATGAGCGGTAGTTTGGTATGAAACTGATATACAAAGGAGAGATCATCCGAATGAGAGAAAACTTAAACTGGGCTGTATTAGGAACAGGGGTTGTCGCAAATGAAATGGCAGCTTCCTTGAAAAAGGCGGGCAAGACCTTTTATGCTGTCGGCAACCGTACGCATAGCAAGGCGATAGATTTTGCAGAAAAGCATGGAATCGGCAAAGTATATAATGATTTCCACGAGATGTTCCATGATGAGAATGTCGATATTATTTATATCACAACACCGCATAACACTCATTTTCCATTCATGAAAGAGGCACTTTCAAACGGCAAGCATTTATTGGTAGAGAAATCAATCACCCTTAACAGTGAAGAACTGGATGAGTGCATCAAACTCGCTGAGGAGAATCAAGTCGTATTGGCAGAGGCAATGACTATCTTCCATATGCCAATCTACAAAGAACTGAAAAAACGAATCGATTCTGGTGCAATGGGCGAGCTTCGGATGATCCAGATGAATTTCGGAAGCTATAAAGAATATGATATGGAGAACCGTTTCTTTAACAAAAAGCTGGCTGGAGGCGCTCTTTTGGATATTGGCGTTTACGCAATCTCATTCGCTCGCTGGTTCATGTCTGAAAAACCAAACCAAGTCGTGAGCCAAGTGAAATACGCACCAACAGGTGTTGATGAGCAGGCGGGCATCCTCATGATGAACGAAAAGCAAGAAATGGTGACCATCGCCTTAACCTTGCACTCCAAACAGCCGAAGCGCGGAATGATTTCCTGTGACAAAGGCTATATTGAACTGATGGAATACCCAAGAGGCCAAAAAGCGGTCATTACCTATACGGAAACCGGTGAGCAGGAAGTAATCGAGACCGGAAACACCGAGGATGCGCTCTATTATGAAATGCAGGACATGGAGGCAGCCGTTAAGGGCAATAAAGAGGTAACTCATTTGAACCTGACGAAGGATGTTATGGATATCATGACGGAGATTCGCAGGGAGTGGGGACTTGTTTATCCGGAGGAAGAAGGGAAGCAATAATATTATTGGGAATGAAAAACCCTCGTTCGGTTGTTAGCCGAATGAGGGTTTCTTGTTAGGTCTATTTTTTCTTTTCCGAATAATAGGAGCCATAATAGCTGCTCGCATACCCATAATACTCAATTCCATCGTATTTGAATTCATAGATGATGGTTGATTTTCTATCATACCAGGTCGGGCCGCCAATCACCCGATAACCGATAAACGAATCGCTTTTCGCTCCAATTTCTAGCCATTCGAGATCTTCAATCGTGTCGACATCAATTTGCTGCAAAGGGCGATCAAAATCCTCATACTCATTATCAATCAAAGCACCATCACTTAAAATCCGCAACGGCTTGGAGCCATAATTTTCAATATGGAGTAACACAGCATACGTAGAGGAATCAGTTTCACTAGATGTCCAAACAGAGAAATTTGGTTTTTCAACTGTCCGCGTAATGCCGCTGGTAATAGTACTGGCAGGCCCTGCATAAGTATTCTTTCCTACCTTCCGGATGGCTGCGATTTTGTAGTAGTATGTGACTCTCTTTTTGACAGATTTATCTGTATAACTCTTATCAGTTGTTGATTTAACTACTTTATAATCGCCGTTTTTGGAGGATGACCGGTAAACCCTGTATTCATTAGCTCCACTTACTGATCCCCAGCTAATTTTAATAGCATCAACATGACCGCTTGTTTTGACTGAGGGTACCGCATTAAGTGTTGGTTTTCCTTTTACTTTACTAGTAAAGGAACTGTAGTACGTTTTCTTGCCGGATTTTACATACGACCTGACTTTATAGTAATAGGTCTTATTTGTGGTTAATTTAGTGTGCTTAAAAGATGTTGATTCAGTTGATTTAACCTTCGTGTATTTGCCGTTTTTTGTTGTCGACATATATACTTCATAACCCTTGGCTTCATTTGCCTTACCCCATAATAAAGTCAGAGAATCATAGGTCTTGGTTGATACCTTTAGTGAGGAAGGGGCAGGGACAAATAGCTTTGCGCTAACAATGCTGGAGTAGGAGCTGTAAACAGGCTTACTTCCAGCATATGATCGAATTTTATAGTAGTAGGTTTTATTTGTTGTGAGATTCTTATGAATATAAGATGTGGATGTCGTAGATGTTACTTTTGTATATTTGCCATCCTTGGAGGTCGCCATCCAAATTTCATACCCTTTGGCATCCTGAACCTTGCTCCAAGAGAGTGAGACAGAGTTGTACGTTTTCTTGGCTATCTTGAAGTTTTGAGGTGAGGCAAGGGAAAGTTTGGCGCTGACAGCTCCTGAATAGGAGGAGTATACAGTTGGGCTTCCTGCTGTATATGCCCTAATCTTGTAATAATAAGTTTTATTTGTTGCGAGATTCTTATGAGTATAAGATGTGGATGTTGTAGATGTTACTTTTGTATATTTGCCATCTTTTGAGGACGCCATCCAAATTTCATACCCTTTGGCATCCTGAACCTTGCTCCAAGAGAGTGAGACAGAGTTGTACGTTTTCTTGGCTACCTTGAAGTTTTGAGGTGAGGCAAGGGAAAGTTTGGAACTGACAGCTCCTGAATAGGAAGTGTATACGGTTGGGTTTCCTGTATATGCCCTAATCTTGTGATAATAGGTTTTGTTTGTTGCCAAATTTTTATGAGTATAGGATGTGGATGTTGTAGAAATTACTTTTGTATATTTGCCGTCTTTGGCAGATGCCATCCAAATTTCATACCCTTTTGCATCTTGTACTTTGCTCCAGGATAGGCTTACTGAGTTATAGGTCTTGTTGGTAACCTTGAGATTAACAGGAGCAGTGAACGATAATTTAGCGCTGATGGTGTTAGAGAACGGACCATAATAGGTAGTTATATCCTGAGAATAAGCCTTGATTTTATAAAAGTAACTTTTGTTAGTCGCTAGATTTGTGTGGGTAAAGGTTGTATCTGAGGTGATTTTAACTCGTTTGAAGGTACCATTGGCAGATTCAGCTGCATAGATCTCATATCCTTTTGCGCCAATTACTTGACTCCATGATAGAGTAACGGAATTATAGGTTGTTTTTGCTGTTTCAAGATTTAGCGGAGCTGTCAGGGAAGTGGCGGCACTGACTATTTGGGAATATTGACTATAAAGGTACATTTCATTTGTTTCTTGGACGCCTCTAATCTTGTAATACTTTACAGGGCCAGGAGTGACGTTTTGCAAGGTGTAGGAGATAGATGAAACGGTATCAATCAACGTGTATTCAGCATTTGGACCACTTGCTTGATAGATTTCGTAATTTGTGGCTCCCTCTATAGCTGACCAGCTAAGATCAATGGTGGCAGGGGATGTTGCGACTGCTCGCAAGTCTTGCACCATTGAACCTTCAAAGGGATTCTCCTCCATTTCCCCCTCATCTGAGTTGACTATTAAGCTCTTTTCCTCTTCATTTGATTCAGTCGGACCTTCAGCAAAAGATACATAGGAACCTACGTTAAAAATAAGAAATACAGCAATGATTAATAATATAAATCCTTTTCTCATAATATCCCCCATTTCGATTAGTCATCATCTAATTATAGGATATTTGGTAAGCAAAAACTACCATATATTAGAAGGTTCATAAGTTATTTTTTCCTATAAAATGTAAAACAGAAATCTGCCTTTTGAGGGTTCTTTTATCACAAAAAAGACCTCACCTAAGCATCAGGAGAGGGTCAATTTCATGAGAATGTTAGCATATTCAATTATTGTAATATAGTTATAAGTTTTTTATAAACATATTCTCTCCCTCCACAACAACCTTTTCATTCTCATCCAGATTTGTGAAAATGACGGGTGTCAGGATAGATGGGACTCTTGGTTTAATGGATTCAAAGTCAACCTTCATCAACTCCTGGCCTTTCTTGATCTTTTGGCCGTCCATGACGAGAGGTGTGAATCCATCCCCGTTCAACTGAACGGTTTCAAGTCCTACATGGATGAGGATTTCTCTGCCTTTATTGCTTTTCAGGCTGATGGCATGTTTAGTAGGGAAGATGGTGATGACCTCTCCATCAACAGGTGAGAGGATTGTGCCGTCGGCAGGGTCAATGGCAAATCCATCTCCCATCATTTTCTGGGCGAATACGGGATCTGGCACAGTCTCGAGATCAACAACCTTTCCTTTTAAGGGTACGAGCATCGGGTCTTGATTGTTCGGCTGTTTTTTCTTAAATAGGCTTTTGAACATCTAGATTACCACCTTTGCATGTATTTTGACGGAATTGAATCCAACGAGTTTCTTTTGTTGTATTGTAAATCAATTCAAACTATTTACCAAATAATAGGGATTACGTGTGCCCGTTTGTTTCTATGTCTTTTTAGCTGATTTGTGTAAAATGATAATAGATTTAAAGGGAGGAACGGTTCGATGCTAACGATAAAGGAAATTGCGCAGAGAGCAAATGTTTCGAGAACGACGGTTTCTCGCGTCTTGAATAATTCTGGCTATGTAAGCGAAAAGGCGAGAAGTGCGGTTCTGAAGGTTATTGAAGAGACCGGGTATGTTCCAAGCCAGCATGCTAAATCCTTGCGGACGAAGAAGACAAAGGTCATTGGGGTCATCCTTCCGAAGATCAGCACGGAGACCTCGAGCCGCCTTGTAAAGGGAATTGATGAGGTTTTGGGTGAATCGGGCTATCAAATCCTGCTTGCCAATACCAATTTGATTCCGGAAAAGGAGATAGAGAATTTACGGCTGTTAAGAAGCAGGCATGTAGACGGAATTATTCTGTCAGCAACGAATACGGAGCCGGAGCTTATGGCGGAAATCAACCAGCTGGCCATTCCTTTTGTTGCGGTTGGACAGGATATGCCAGGCCTCCCAAATGTCGTATTTGATGATTATCAGGCAGCCAAGGATGCCATGCAAGCTCTTATAGATAAAGGGCATAAGCGAATTGCGTTCATTGGAGTCAGTGAGTCAGATCCAGCCGTCGGGATACTGCGGAAGAAAGGATATTTGGATGCCATGGCAGCGAGCGGTCTGCCGATAGAAGGTAGCTGGGTTCAAACAGGGATCTTTGATTTGGAATCTGGACGTGCATGCATGAAGGAAATAATGGAGACTTCATCGTTGAGGCCAACGGCTGTTCTTGCTGTGACTGATAGGCTCGCGATTGGTGCGATGCAGTATGTGAAGGAATCCGGGCTGGTTATTCCGGATGAAATCGCCATTGCCGGGATGGGAGCATCTGAACTATCGAAGTTTATTACGCCATCCTTATCGACCATTGATTTTATGGTCGAGGAAGCAGGGCGCGAAGCAGCAGCTCTAATGCTGGAGTTGATTGATAATAATGGAAAACAAGTTATAAAGAGGAACATAAAACATAGATTTTTACAAAGGGACAGTATATAATGGTTGTGTAATCGATTTCATAAATCGGTTGCACTTTTATTTTATTGTTTGTGGAATCGATTCCACATTGAACTAATGTACGTATCTTTTTTGAAAAATGGGATGGAATAGAATGAGAAGGGGTGAATGGCAATGTCAGAGAATCGCAGAATTGCAGAGGAAGTGATTGAAGCCGTCGGAGGAAGAGAGAATATTTCCTCTGTGGCTCATTGCGCAACAAGACTCCGCATCATGGTGAATGACAAGGAATTAATTGATCAGGAGAAGGTAGAGGGCATCCAGAAGGTTAAGGGAGCGTTCTTCAATTCAGGTCAATACCAGATTATATTCGGAACCGGTACCGTTAATAAGGTTCATGAAGAGGTGGAGGGACTCGGCCTTTCCACTATGAATCCTTCTGACCAGAAGAAGGAGGCTGTTAAGAGCGGAACCCGCTTCCAGCGGGCCATTCGGACATTTGGGGATGTCTTTGTTCCAATTATTCCGGTGCTTGTTGCAACGGGATTATTCATGGGACTTCGCGGTCTCCTGATGCAGGAGCAAATACTCGGGTTGGTTGGATTGACACCTGATGACGTATCCGGCAACTTCCTTCTCTTTACGGAAGTATTAACAGACACGGCCTTTATCTTTTTGCCGGCCCTTGTCGCCTGGTCAACATTTCGGGTATTTGGAGGAAGCCCAATCATTGGGCTGGTACTTGGCTTAATGCTCGTGTCACCGTCCTTGCCGAATGCATGGGCGGTTGCGGGCGGGGATGTGACACCGCTTGAATTCTTCGGCTTTATTCCGGTTGTCGGCTATCAAGCCTCTGTTCTGCCGGCATTTATTGCCGGAATCATTGGGGCTAAATTAGAGAGGGCCATTAGAAGGCGTGTACCGGAATCATTGGATTTAATTTTGACCCCATTTTTGACACTGCTTGTGATGATTGTTTTATCCCTGCTTGTTATCGGGCCAATCTTCCATACGGTTGAGAATGGTATTTTGACTGCCGCAAAAGCTGTCCTTTCATGGCCATTTGGCATCAGCGGGCTGATTATTGGCGGCTTGAACCAGATCATCGTGATTACAGGTGTCCACCATGTCTTTAATATGCTCGAGATCCAGCTGCTTGCTGAATTCCAGAGTAATCCTTATAATGCCATCGTCACCTGTGCAGTCGCTGCCCAGGGTGGTGCGACATTAGCGGTTGCCATGAAGACAAAATCAACGAAACTGAAGGCGTTAGGTTTCCCATCCGCCTTATCAGCATTCTTAGGAATTACAGAGCCAGCCTTGTTTGGGGTTAATTTACGCTACGGGAAACCATTTATTATGGGTCTAATCGGCGGGGCTGTCGGCGGCTTTCTGGCCTCTCTATTCCAATTGGAGGCAACGGGAATGGCGGTAACAGTAATCCCAGGGACATTGCTTTATTTGAACGGACAGCTTCTTGCGTATATTTTGGTGAACCTTGTTTCAATTGCAGTAGCGTTCGCACTCACCTGGATGTTTGGCTATTCAGATAAGATGAAGAAGGAAATCGAACAATAATAAACGAAAGGCAGGCGATTGTCGTTCTGCCTTTTATTCATAAAAAAACAGTGAGGATGGTTATACCATGTCAGAGAATGATCAGCTGCTGCGGCTATGGGCGCGGGAAGTGACGGATAAATATCATATAACAGTACAGCAAGACCCTTATCGGCTGCACTACCATCTCATGCCGCCAGTTGGACTGTTGAATGACCCGAATGGATTGATTCAGTTTAAGGGTGTATACCATGTCTTTTATCAATGGAATCCATTTGAAACAGCCCATGGCGCAAAGTTCTGGGGGCATTACACATCAAGGGACCTGCTGCATTGGCAGGAGGAGCCAATCGCACTCGCCCCAAGTGAATGGTATGACAAAAATGGCTGCTATTCCGGGAGTGCGATTGAATGGGAGGGGAAAATGTATCTCTTCTATACCGGGAATGTGAAGCAAGCAGACGGGGCGCGGGAAACCTATCAATGTCTAGCTGTTTCAGAGGATGGCATTCACTTTGAGAAGGTTGGGCCTGTTTTGCAGCTTCCGAAAGGCTATACCGCTCATTTTCGTGATCCGAAGGTATGGAGGCAGGGTGACCAATGGTTCATGGTTCTAGGTGCACAAACTGTTAAGGAGCAAGGAGCTGTCGCCCTCTTCCACTCAAAGGATTTATATGAATGGGAGGAGGCCGGGACGATAGCTGGCAGCGGACTGAATGGATTAGATGATTTCGGCTATATGTGGGAATGTCCGGACCTCATTCACTTAGATGGAAAGGACATTCTTCTTGTATCTCCGCAAGGCTTGGAGGCTAGTGGGCGTGACTATCAAAATCTCTTTCAATCCGGTTATTTTGCCGGGGAATTGGATGAAAGGGAGTTTGCCTATGAGCACGGGCCCTTCACTGAGCTTGACCGGGGGTTTGACTTTTATGCTCCGCAAACCTTCATGGACGATACTGGACGGACCATTCTCTATGGGTGGATGGGGATGACAGATGAAGCAGAACAGCACCAGCCGACAATCTCCCACCGCTGGGTGCACGCCTTGACAATGCCAAGAGAGCTTCATTTCGAGAATGGCTGCTTGTATCAAAGCCCTTTGGATGAAATGAAGGGACTTCGAGAGAATAAGCTCCAAGCTGAGCTAGTCCTTGATGGAGCAGGGCAATTTCCCCCTCCGATTGGCGGCAAATCAATCGAGCTCATGATTGAGCTCCTTGAACTGCAGGGCGGCAAGTTTACCATCACCCTCCGAAACAGCGCTGAACTCATTTATGATGCGAATAAGAATGAAGTCATCTTGAAGAGAAGGAACGTCAAAACAGGAGCACTTGAATCAAGAACCTGTGTCATCTCCTCTCTTTCAAGAATTCACGTCTTTCTTGATCACTCCTCCTTGGAGATTTTCTTGAACGGGGGCGAGAAGGTTTTTACCGCCCGTTATTTTCCCAAACCAGACGATGAAAGTATTGCCTTTTCTGGAGAGGCAGTTGTTCGGGTGGAGAAGTGGGATTTGCAAGGGTTTGTGGTTGATTGATGGGACAGCAATAATCATCATACATGAAGAAGGAGACCAATGTGGCCTCCTTCTTCATGCCTCTACCTCACTTACCAGCGCCATCGTATTCCCCTCCGAATCACGGAAAAAGGCCATCCACGTCTCTACCCCGTTCATTTTGGTGATGATATGAGGTTCACCTGTAAAGATAACCCCCTTTGATAGGAGCTCCTCATAAGCTCCAAGTATTTCTTCTACTTGAAAATAAAGAACAGAGCTGGAGAAGGCGAATTCCTCCTTCTCCGGCAAGGAAAGCATGATACGCAGACCATTGAGGTCGAAAAAGGCCATACGGTCGGTTTGGAATAAGAGGGGAAGGCTGAGTATATCTTTATAAAAGGCGGCAGCACGGTTAAGATCTTTGACAGGAATACCAATTTGACTGATTTTCTGGAGAGAATGGTTGGTCATGGGTCATCTTTCCCTTCTGGATTATAGGTTTTTGTGTAAAAATTTGTTAATTCTATTATCCCATGACATAGATTTGTGTATCAAGTGCAGCTTTATGAGTAATCAATCCATTTTCTGTTATTTATCATGGCCATTACGATTCTATTAAGTATGACCTCTTTGAGATGAAAGAGGGAGAGTAGTCTTTAATGAACAGGGGGAAGGTCTATGCGCCTTTCCCCCTAATCTTTTTAACCATCAAAGGCAGCCCGCGGCCTTGCCGCCTTATACCAATGCCAGCAAAGGATAAAAATAATCGCTGCATCCACGAGGTCCCCACCATAATACATAAGTATGGCACCTGATTGAGCCTCGGTTGCTGAAACCCCTTCTGGGGGATTGGCATATAAATATTTAGCAAGGATACTATGCAAGGCTAGTGAAAGGACGAGTATGATCGCTCTAGTAAGATAGGAAACACGATGATAAATGGGATCCACATAGATGAGTGAAATGGTAAATACGTATCCCGCTAGAAAGATATGGGCATGAATGAACACGTGCAGCCACATATGCTCATGCATAAGGGAGTATAGGCTTGTCGTATAAAGAAACCATAAACCGCCGATATTGAGAAATGCGGCTGTAATCGGATGGGTGACCCAGCCGATTGGACGGCTTTTAAGCCCTTTGGATAACAGCCTTGCTAGCCTTGTAGGCAGGGCGCGAAGTATGAGCATTATCGGAGCGGCCAGGGCAATCAATAATGGAGCGAGCATGCCGAAGAAGAGATGGCCGGCCATATGGGCGTGAAAATCGTAGTGAGCACGCTCAGCTAACGGCCCTGCAACAGATAGGATGGCAAGGCCAGTCCCCAGACACAGCATAACAGTACGATAGGGAGGCCATGGCCTATATGTTCGATTGGTTTTAAAGACAGCCAAGATATATACAATGAAGATAAGGATAAATGGGATACTTAACAAGATCTGAGGCAGGATGGCTAATGGTGCATGATGATGCATATTAGGAGGCCGCCTTTCTCCGTTTAGAGGATAGAATAAAGGTCAGGCCGGCAATCATCATCATTATGGCAGCGATGTTCCAAACCAGGTCATAGACAAAGACATTATCGACATAGCGGATTTGGTGTATCTTCATCCATTTATGCTGGATTGTACCGTCATAGAGCTGAAAGCCTCCGGCACCAAGGAGGATGCTTCCCCACCATATCTTCTTAATGAATGCATGGCGCCTCCGTAAGTCGGCCAGAAGGAATAATCCTCCAATTGTCGCAAACCAGCTGAAGGCATGGAAAAGTCCATCAGAGATCAAGCCAATCTCCGTTGTTGAACGATCATAGAAATGATGCCAGCGTAACAGCTGATGAAAGACCACTTCATCAACGAAGGCCGCAAAGCCGATGCCAAACAATATGCCGGAAAGTATATTCCTGCTTGAGTAGGAATGTTCTTTTTTCGTATTCATTGTTTCTGTCATCTCCATCCCTTTCATTTTTCTATACTATTCCTTTGTTTGTTTGCCCTGAAACGCAGGAAGGCTAAATGCACGGCTGTCATAGGAGAAAATGATTAGATAGCCCGGCTTTATGAGCATGAAACCGTTTTTTAATCTTAAAATAGTTTATAATTGTTAAAATATAGTGAATGGTTTAACATTAAATATGGTCATTGAAATCTAGATAAACGTAGGTCCAACTGTAACTTCTTTTGGTTGTGTAACATCTGTGTAAAGTACCTGGTTTTTTGCAAATAAAAGGGGATAAGGAAGGGTAATATGAACAGCATACGGAAAGAAACAGACGTCATTTTAATCGGTGCCGGAATCATGAGTGCGACTTTGGGATCCTTGCTGAAGGAGCTTGAGCCAAGCTGGCAGATCAAGGTGTTTGAGAAATTGAAGAGTCCGGGAGAGGAAAGCTCAAATGAGTGGAACAATGCTGGAACAGGACATTCAGCCCTGTGTGAGCTGAACTATACGCCTGAGAAGCCGGATGGGTCAATTGATATCAAGAAAGCCATTAACATCAATGAACAATTTCAGCTGTCCAAGCAATTTTGGTCTTATCTTACGCAAAAGGGACTAATCCAGAACCCGCAGGATTTCATCCGGGCAATCCCGCATATGAGCCTAGTGGAGGGGCAAGACAATATCTCCTTTTTGAAGAAGAGATTTAAAGCGCTTGCAGATAATCCACTGTTTCAGGGGATGGAGTATTCTGAGGACCCGAACGTGCTGAAGGAATGGCTGCCGCTTGTGATGGAAGGAAGAACATCATCTGAGCCGATTGCCGCTACGAAAATCGATGACGGAACCGATGTGAATTTCGGCGCTTTAACCCGGATGCTGTTTAACCATCTAACGAAAACAAATACGGAAGTCCATTACCGGCACGTCGTCAAGGATATAAAACGTACAAGTGACGGCCTTTGGGAAGTAAAGGTTCAGGACCTTGACGGGGAAAGAATTGAATATCATACAGCAAGATTCGTCTTTATCGGCGGCGGGGGCGGAAGCCTGCCATTGCTGCAAAAAACCGGCATTCCTGAGTCAAAGCATATCGGCGGATTCCCTGTAAGCGGATTATTCATGGTCTGCAAGAATCAGGAGGTGGTGGAGCGCCATCATGCCAAAGTTTACGGTAAGGCGAAGCTCGGAGCACCGCCAATGTCCGTGCCTCATTTGGATACTCGTTTCATTGATAATAAGAAGGCACTTCTATTTGGGCCATTTGCCGGGTTCACGCCTAAGTTCCTGAAAACCGGCTCAAATATGGACTTGATTAACTCCGTGAAGCCGAATAATGTATTGACGATGCTGGCGGCTGGCGTAAAGGAGATTCCGTTAACGAAATACTTAATTGAGCAGCTGCTGCTATCCCATGAGAAGCGCATGGAGGTTCTTCGTGAATTCATCCCGAATGCGAAAAGTGATGAATGGGAAATCGTTGTTGCAGGCCAGCGCGTGCAGGTCATTAAGGACACGGATGCCGGCAAAGGAACGCTTCAATTCGGAACAGAGGTTGTCAGTGCCTCTGACGGGTCTGTAGCAGCCTTGCTTGGTGCATCTCCTGGTGCTTCTACTGCCGTGCATGTCATGCTGAAGGTCCTGGCAAAATGCTTCCCGCAGGAAATGAGCGGGTGGGAAAGCAAGATCAAGGAAATGGTGCCTTCCTACGGCATTTCACTTGCAGAGAATCCAGAGCTGTTTGCTCAAATCCATGCCGCCACATCTGGGGCGCTTAGATTAGATGTTCCAGAGCTTGCTCATCACGGATAAAGATAATTGCCCCCCCTAAGATCAAATTCTAGGGGGGCTTTTGTTTCCGCGTATGTCAGTCAAGAGCTTATACCCTTTTTGAAACCTATCATATAGTAAAGAAATTATAGTAAAATATTAGCTTTTGTATCAAAATACCTACTATAATAAAACATGACTGAAAAGATATAAAAAGGGGATAAGATTTTGGCAGATAAAAAGAATTACTATTACGAGAAATACAAAACGGTTATTTTTCGCATCGTCTTGATTTTGCTCATAATCTCAACCGTTTATGCTGTCTACATGGCCATTATTACACCTTCGGGTCTTGCTCATCATGAATATGAGCGTATGCGCAGCGATTATATTTTAATGATTCTGCAGTGTGTGGTTGGATGTATTGTTATCTTCCTTCCATCCAAGGTGGAGCAGCGTTTCCGAGTTGAGATACCAGATATTATGGAAATCATGTATTTTATTTTTCTATTTTGTGCGATTTATCTTGGCGAGGTTCAGAACTTTTACTTTAAGATCCCTTATTGGGACTTGATTCTTCACTGCTTCAGCGCAGGGATGCTTGGAGCCTTAGGATTTGTCATTGTCAGTTTCTTTAATGATATGGAGAGATTGCATATTACCTTAAGTCCATTCTTTGTATCCCTGTTCGCCTTTTGCTTTGCCCTGACATGCGGAACCGTGTGGGAGATCTATGAATTCCTTGCCGACGGCATTCTAGGGACGAATATGCAGAAATTCATGACGGCAGATGGGACAATTCTTACGGGACATGATGCGCTCCGGGATACGATGGAGGATTTCATTGTTGATGCTGCAGGAGCGTTCATCGTTACATTCATTGGCTATCGGCACCTTAGTAAACGAGATCAAGTGAAGAAACGATTAGGAGAATTGAAAAAAGAACATAAGGCCCAACCAGGGGCTTGATGACAGAGGAGAAGTGCCGTATGGACACTTCTCTTTTGCGTTTGAAAGAGAGAGGAAAGGTTATTATATACGTTACGAGCTGAAAAAAGGAGGAATCATTCAATGGGAGAAAAGAAGGAGCTTGCGACATTTGCGGGTGGCTGTTTTTGGTGCATGGTATCGCCCTTTGAGGAGCAGCCGGGAATCTTGGGAATTGTCTCTGGCTACACTGGCGGCCATACGGAAAACCCAACCTATGAAGAGGTATGCTCAGATACGACGGGGCATTATGAGGCTGTACAAATCACGTATGACCCTGATGTGATGCCGTATCAGACATTACTTGAGCAATATTGGCAGCAAATTGATCCGACTGACCCAGGAGGCCAATTTAATGATCGAGGGCATTCCTACCGGACGGCCATTTTTTATCATAATGAGGATCAGCGGAGACTGGCAGAGAAGTCCAAGCAGGCGCTTGCTGAGAGCGGGCGTTTTCAGAAGGACATCGTGACGGAAATCCGCCCTGCTGCCCCCTTTTATCAGGCCGAGGAGAAGCATCAGGAATACCACAAGAAAAATCCATTCCACTATAATCTTTATAGGGAAGGATCCGGGCGTGCCCGGTTTATCCGGGAGAACTGGAAAAAGGTTAAAACAGATGAGCAGCTCAGAAATGAATTGACTGAGCTTCAATATGAAGTAACGAGGAATAATGCGACAGAGCCGCCTTTTGATAATGAGTATTGGGATAATAAAGAGGAAGGGATCTATGTGGATATTATTACGGGAGAGCCTCTTTTCAGCTCACTGGACCAGTATAATGCCGGATGCGGATGGCCAAGCTTTACAAAGCCGCTGCAGCGCATGGAGCTCGAGGAGAAGCTTGATACCTCCTATGGAATGAGGCGAATTGAGGTCAGGGCTAAAGCCTCAGATTCTCATCTTGGTCATGTATTTGATGACGGGCCAGGGCCGGATGGTGCACGTTACTGTATAAATTCTGCTGCTCTGCGTTTCATCCCGAAGGAGCAATTGGCAGAGGAAGGGTATGCGCAATACGAGAAATTATTTGAATAGGTAGTGGCAATGACCGTCCCTTGTGTATGGAGGGGCGGCTTTTTGTATGGGGTATGCCGGCATGATGGGTGAGGGTATTCCTATGAGCAGAGTTGGAGGGAAGGTGTGGGTATCGCCCTTAGGCTTGGATTATCGCTCATACGCCATTATTTCCGCCCATAACATCTCCATTTCGCCCATACTCGAAAACTACCGCCCATAAATACTGCCGTTCGCCCTTAAACCATGGGAGTTCGCCCATAAAGCAAAGGTTTTCGCTCTTAAACAAGATAATTTCGCCCATAAATCATCAAATGCAAGAGATAATCTATCGGCACATGCACCCCTCAGCACTGATAAGGTCAA
>NZ_JBJEFJ010000065.1:0-58548 GCF_051873915.1 Pradoshia sp. | reverse complement strand
TATTAATTTGTATATATTTACTAATTTTTTTATTCCCTTGAATCCGAAAAAAAAACCTACTGACAAGGCTGTCAGTAGATTTATCGTCTTCCATGCTGATTTTTTTTATGATTTTCACCTGTCTCTTTCATGTCGTATATTGCCTGACGAAGTTATCTTGCAAGAGGCTTTATAGCAAACTTGCCTTTTAAGGACTTTTTGGCATGCTTTATTAGACATATGCCCGCATACCCAAAGATGAGGTTACCAGCAATTACATCGAATATGATCGCCCCAGATAATGAGCAGGAAGATCATTGATGATGCAATATCCATCCTTTTTCACCTGCATAGAAAAAGCCGGAGAGCCTCCCTTTTAAGGGGTGATTCTCCGACATTACTTCCTCATTTCTTCTCCAGTTGGTTTTTATATTCAACCCATTTACGAATTGATACAATCACATCTTTCAATGCTTCGCCGCTCGGGGTCAATTCATACTGAACCTTCTTCAAGGAACCATCCAAATAGCTTTTCTTCACTAATTCTTCTTTTACTAATTCATTCAATCTTTCTGTCAGAACTCTGTCGGAAATTCCTTCAATCATTCCAGTGAGTTCATGATATCGTTTCGGGCCATCCAGCAAAGAGTAGATAATGATTCCCATCCATTTCCGTCCGATGAATTCAATTGTTTGATGAAAATCACTGCATATATGGCACTTCTGGCCTTTATCTAGTGCTCCTGGCATATCATTCGCCTCCAACCTTGTGCTCTTATTATCATAACATGAATACTTTACGTTGACACATTAACTTACTTTTGGTAAGTTATCATTATTAAGAAACTAACTTTAAGTAAGTTTACAAGGAGAGTATCTATGTCACATTTAGAAGAACTAATCAAACAGCGTAAATCTGTCCGAAGCTATAATTCGGAATTCAAGATGGATAAAGAGGAAATTCTGGAACTATTAAGTCTGGCATCCGAGGCTCCATCTTCTAGCAATTTGCAGCCATGGCGCTTTATCGTCATCCACAATAAAGAGCTTCAAAAAGAAATAAGAGCACTTGGCTTCAATCAGGCACAGATTGAAGACTCCTCTGCTATCGTTGCTGTTATAGGTGATATTGAAGCATATAAGAACGTCGAAAAAATATACAGCCTTAATGTTGAGAAGGGTTATATGGACCAAAGCATTGCTGATCGTACGATTAAACAAACATTGAACGCATACCCATCCATGCCGAAGGAAGCATTAATGCAAATTGCAGCCTATGATGCTGGCTCCATTGCCATGCAATTCATGCTGCTTGCCAAGGAACGCGGCTACGATACTATCACAATGGGCGGTTTCGACAAAGCTGCTTTTGCTAAGCGCTTTGACTTGCCTGACAATCATTTCCCAATCACCCTGATTGCTATTGGTAAAGCTGCAGCACCGGCATTCAATACAACACGCCTGCCTATTGAAACATTGACAACATATATCGACTAACAAAAAGCCGCCCAACTACAAGTGGGGCGGCTTTTTTCTATTCTATCATACATTAATGGGCCGGCTTCTTTAAGACTAATTGCGGAGCCGAAGATGAAAGTAGAAGAATGACTCCTCCAGAAACAATCACGCTCGGCAGCAAATAGGATAAATTATAAAGCAAAGAAAACACGATAACAGACTGACCATCTGCCGCGCCAGACCCAAAGAATACGACTCCCGCAATAAAGTGAGCAAGAAACCGCAAAGAGCTTCCAAGGAGAATACCCCCAACAACAAACATCATATTCCTCTTTCGATTCTTTCCATTGTCTGTTTGAATCTGACTGAACAGGATGCCTGCCAGACCAACCGCCGAAAAGGCGACGATATAGTCAAGAAACCCTTGTACAGGCGTCAATATATAAGCTGTTCCTGATACGATTTGCAGTAAGCCTAATAGCAGCCCTGTCACAACACCGCCTTTTACACCCCAGCGGATTGCCATAAGAAAGATTGGCACCATCGCAATAGAAATACTGCCCCCTTGTGCCCATAAACTAAGCGACATAATATTCCCCAGAAAATCAAATACAAATGCCAATGCTGCAAAAATAGCCACCTCTACCAAATACAATAACCGGTTGTTTCTCATCTTTTTCCCCTTTCTTTTTGGAGGAGTACCGAAGTCTCTCGAGAAAGCGGGCTAAAAAAATGCAAAAAAGCAATGTGCGTCAAAAAATGGCACACATTGCTTTACACAATCGCATTTATCCGCCACATTCCTACGCTAGAATTAACTAACAGGTTCGAAGGGTCAGAATTCGAACATTCACTCTCAGCCTCACAGGCTCCCCTTGTGGAATAATCTATATTCATGTACTTTCATGTTACTAGAATGGCTTTCCAATAGCAAGGAAAGTATACATCTGTTTCTTATGCAATCATTTCGTTTGCTTCTTGGTTTACTTCACGTTTTTTCTCTGATTCAGCAATAATAACCGCACAGGAAGCGTCCCCTGTGATATTTACAGCTGTTCTTGCCATATCAAGCAAGCGGTCAATTCCGAGAATCAGGCCAATCCCTTCAACCGGCAACCCAACTTGCTCAAGCACCATCGCAAGCAAGATCAACCCTGCGCCTGGTACGCCTGCTGAACCAACGCTTGCCAAAACAGCCGTAAAAATAACGGAAATCAGCTGAGGTGTCGTTAAATCAACTCCGTACGTTTGGGCAATAAAGACTACAGCGACTCCTTGAAGGATTCCTGTTCCGTCCATATTTATGGTAGCACCAAGCGGCTGAACAAAGCTTGAGATATTTTTCGGAACATTTAAGGCTCTTTGGGCAGTATCCATCGCTACAGGAAGCGAAGCACTGCTTGAAGATGTACTAAATCCTACAGCCATTGCAGGAGCAAAGTTCTTAAAGAAATCAATTGGATTTCGGCGGCCAAGAACGGCAATCGCTCCTCCATATACAAATACGGTATGGATGATTAACGCTAGGATAACAACCACCATGTATAGGCCCATACTCTTAATAGCAGACACCCCTTGGCTTCCTACAGCTGTTGCTACCAAGGCAAATGTCGCATATGGTGCCGTCTTCATGATGAAGTTAACAAGGTAAACCAGCACTTCTTGACCCTGCTCCAATAAATGGACCAGACCTTTTGTTTTAGAACCAAGTGCACTAATTCCAATACCGAAGAATATAGACATAACAATTACTTGAAGCATATTGCCTTCAGCCATGGCTTGGATTGGGTTTTTAGGAATGATATTGATGAGAGTTTCAATTACTGAGGGGGCTTGACTTGCCGTATATTCAGCAGCAGATAAGTTAACATGAGCGCTCGCACCCGGCTTGATAAGCAAGGCAAGACCTAATCCGATGGTGATAGCAAAAGCAGTCGTAGCCAAGAAATACAGCATGGTTTTCCCGCCAATGCGTCCGAGCTTTTTCGGATCGCCGAGTCCAGCAGTTCCTAATGTGATGGATATCAATACAATCGGCACGACAAGCATCGTGATTGCATTAATAAATAATGAACCAATTGGATCGAAGATATACATATCAAAGATGCCAAATAGTTCAGGGGAAAATTGATTCAGACCTAAACCAACCAATACACCTGTAATTAAACCTATAATAATTCTTATGGTAAGCTTCATTGATGACCTCCTCTAAATTCAAGCAAACGATTGTTTCCCTAACTATTGCAAGCCATAAAAAATTCCTCAAACGAGGATAATAGAAAAGAAATATTCAATCTTTTTAGATATCAACAATTACTTTTCTAATATAATAATAGACAAGTTTTTAAGAAACAACAATGGTAAGAATTACACGCATCAATCAATTCACTTTATGTAGACACAAAAAAGACGCTTCAACAGGAGCGCCTTAGGTTATCACCTTATTTAAAAACATAGCTTGTATGTTTTACATTAATGACTCTTCACTTCTACTTGTTTCTTTAAAGAATATGGGTTCTGTAACAATTCGCTGAATGTTGACTCAGAACATACTAAGCTAGAGAAGATTTCATTACGGGATTTTGTTTTTTCAATCTTTACGCCCTGTATCTTAAATTTAGATACGATATCCATTCTCACATTCTCCACCTTCTGATTTTTTGCTAACCAGTATTTCATTTACCCGAAAATAATGCAGCGAAACATCGTTTGAGCAAAATACTTGACTGTTTCAAACGATGATGTTCTATTCGAGATTTCTAATAGCCAATTAGTCAAAGAGAGCTTTTATTGCTTGTCATCATGCGTTCAGGCACGAATTCACTTCAATGCCAATCATCCAAGGCGGTGGGGGAAACGCCTCATAAGTACATATGTATGTCAATCAATACGCACAAAACTCACAACATTTAAATTGTACTAAACTATAAAAAAAAATAAAGGGACTTTTTTCTTTTTTTCTCAAAAATTGATTTGTTTTTAAAAATGTACCTAAAACAAATGATATTCGGTTAGAAATTTAATATAATAAGAAGTAATAACCATTTTTACTACTTCTCTTTATTTTAAAGGGGGGATTTACATGGGAAGTTGATCGCCAGCTATCCAGTCGGACTATGCTTGCATTTGACGTTAAACCATACAGCTGTTAACAGCTTATTATCACAGGAGGTGACTCCTTTACCGTCTAATCACGGTTAAAGGAAAATTATTGGACATATGGAATTTGGTTTTTATAGCCATTTTGATTGCACTGACCGCATTCTTTGTTGCGTCAGAGTTCGCGATTGTCAAGATTCGCTCCTCGCGAATTGATCAGTTAATGGAGGAAGGAAACCGGCGGGCAATAAGCGCCAAAAACATCGTTACGAATCTGGATGAGTATTTATCCGCCTGCCAGCTTGGGATCACCATTACAGCCCTCGCTTTAGGATGGATTGGGGAGGAAACCTTTGAATCCCTTCTCGCTCCCTTATTCGCACTGTTTTCCCTGCCTGAGACTGTTACAACGCCACTCGTCGTCGTTATTGCTTTTCTGCTGATTACCTTCATCCACGTCGTAATCGGCGAATTAGCTCCAAAGACGATTGCTATTCAAAAAGCGGAAGCAATTGCTCTTTTATTCTCAAGACCTCTCATGGCATTCTACAAAATTATGTATCCATTTATCTGGCTGCTTAATGGTTCTGCCCGGTTGATCATCCGCATGCTCGGTCTTCATCCCGCTTCAGAACATGAAATTGCCCATACGGAAGAGGAATTGCAGATTATTCTTTCAGACAGTTATAAGAGCGGCGAAATTAACCAATCTGAATTTAAATATGTGAATAATATTTTTGAATTTGATAACCGAGTCGCTAAAGAAATCATGGTTCCTCGAACCGAAATGGTCTCCTTATCCAAGGTGGATTCCATCAAGGACTTTATTCAGATGTACCATGAAGAGAAATTCACTCGTTATCCGGTCATTGACGGTGACAAGGACCATATCGTCGGACTTGTCAACGTAAAAGAGGTATTGACCGATGTTGTCGTAGATGAGAGCATTTCAAATTCAACCATTCAAGAATATATAAGGCCAATCATCCATGTCATTGACACCATTCCAATCCATGATTTACTGGCGAGAATGCAATCTGAACGGATTCATATGGCAGTCCTGATGGATGAATACGGAGGCACTTCCGGATTAGTCACCATCGAAGACATCGTCGAAGAGATTGTTGGTGAGATACGAGATGAATTCGATAGTGATGAGATTCCGGAGATTCGGAAGAATACAGATGGATCTTACATCGTTGATTCTAAGGTACTTCTCAGTGAAATTAATGACCTGCTTGGCACGGCCCTCGATGATACCGATATTGACACAATCGGCGGATGGGTCCTGACCGAGAAGTATGAAGCAAAGCTTGGTGATATGCTTGAGATTGGCGATTATGAAATTACGATTATCGATATGGAGGAACATCATATCCGCTATCTCGAAATCCGCAAAAAACCGCGGGAAGCTCAGCCCCTCACCTCTCACAGCACAGCTGCAGAAGGAGAGAGCCAGCTGTTCACCCAGCCATTATCAAGCAGTACAATAGAATAAAGAAAAACACACGTGAAACCACGTGTGTTTTTCTTTTTTATTCTTCTTTCATCAATTCCTCTGCTTATCAAGCATCCTCTGTAATGACGGTATGCTTTGCCCGGTAAAGCTTAACAAGCCGGACGATATTCTTCGTAATCGTCTTAACAACCGCATAAGTTGGAACGGCAAGTATCATGCCAAGGATCCCAGCTAATGAACCAGCAACTAGCAAAATCATGATGATGGTCAGCGGATGAATATTCAATGACTTCCCGATAATCAATGGGGATATAAGATTACCGTCCAGCTGCTGCACGATCACAATAATCAGGATGACCAAAATGGCAACCAAAGGCGATTGGAATAGCCCGACAGCCACTGCTGGTGCAGCACCGATAAATGGACCAACATACGGGATGATATTCGTGACCGCAATCACGAGTCCAAGCGTCAAGGCATAAGGCAGATCAATCAGCAAAAAGCCAATGAAACAAGCCGTACCAACGAAGATACATACCGTAATCTGACCCTGTATATAATTGGCCAAGGTTTGAGAGGTCTCCTGAATAACAACAAGTCCTTCTTTCCTGAATGAGGCTGGGAGAAACTTCATCAATGCACCTGGCAATTTATGACCATCCTTCAGCATGTAGAAAAGAATAAATGGAACTGTAATAATAATCAGCGTCAAGCTGGTGATAAACGAAACAACAGCTGATATGCCGGTAGTAATATTGCTTGTAATATTAGTCGTAAACGCAAGCAAGCGGTCCTTTATTTCTTCAAATTCAATAAACTCCTGCTCTACCACGTAATTGAACCAATTAGATTTTGAGGCATCCTCAATGAATGCGACAACATCATCTACAAATTGCGGGGTATTCTTAGCGATATCTGTGATTTGTTCAGAAACAACAGGCACTACTTTTGTAATTCCAAT
Organism: Pradoshia sp.; assembly: GCF_051873915.1. Lineage (NCBI taxonomy): Bacteria > Bacillati > Bacillota > Bacilli > Caryophanales > Bacillaceae > Pradoshia > Pradoshia sp. Next base: position 51,592 of record NZ_JBJEFJ010000065.1, on the reverse strand, counting down.
TGTAATTAAACCGATAAGCGCTATGTATAAAATCAAGATTCCAACAATCTTTGGAACCTTCCACCTCATGAGCAGCTTTAAGACGGGATTTAACAAGTAAAATAAGAATCCCGAAATCAAAATCGGGAAAAACAGTGTTGAGATAAAGATTCCAATTGGATGGAATAGAAAAGAGATTTTCGTGCTCACATAAATAATAATCAGCAGCAACAGGATCTCCAAAGTCCAAAACTGTAATTTAGATTTCAACGGTTTCTTCCACTCCTTAACATTCTTCCATTTATTATAGCGTAAATTACCGGCGATAAACTACTCCTTTTAAAGGAGTAGAAGATAATGATAAAAGAAGGCCAAGGGTCCTTGACCCAAGGCCTAAATTAATTAAAATGCCCAGTTTCCGCCGCGGAAGATTGGTTCAAGTGTCCCGTCCGCAAGCTCACCGTCAATATCCATCTCCGCAGAGCCAATCATGAAATCTACATGGGTAATGCTATTGTTCACACCATTATCAATCAGCTCCTGCTCTGACATTTCCTTTCCACCTTTCAAGCAGAAGGCATAACCGGAGCCAATGGCTAAATGGTTAGAAGCATTCTCATCAAATAATGTATTATAGAACAACACATTCGTATCAGATATCGGCGAACGATGAGGCACTAACGCCACTTCTCCAAGATATCTAGATCCTTCATCTGTATCAAGAAGACTAAGAAGGACATCCTCTCCTGTCTCAGCCTTCGCACTAACCGCTTTTCCGTTCTCAAATGTCAAGGAGAAGCGGTCAATGACATTTCCGCCATAGCTGAGCGGCTTCGTGCTGGCCACCGTTCCATTGACCCCTTCTTTCAATGGGACTGTAAACACTTCCTCCGTCGGCATATTGGCCATGAAGGAGTGACCTTTGGCATTGATACTTCCCGCCCCGCACCATTCATGCTTGTCGGAAAGCTGAATAGTTAAGTCCGTTCCTGGCGCACGATAATGTAAGGCTTTATATTTCTTCTCGTTTAAGTAATCTGCCTTTGCACGCAGTGTATGATCATGCTCTATCCATGTTTGAACAGGATCGGCTGAATCAACGCGCACTGCTTTTAGAATAGCATCCCATAACATTTCAACGCTGTTTTCCGCATCTGGGAATACTTTATTTGCCCATTTTTGGCCGGCAGCAGCGATGACACTCCAGCTGAATTTATCTGCCTGCATGGCTTGACGGAATTTATTAAGTGCTGTGCCAGTAGCCTTTTGATAATTTGCGATACGTTTTGCTTCGATGCCCTTCAAGGCATCTGGGCTTTGCGATACGATTGATATGATTGCTCCGCCTTTTTCGATTAAATATTCTTTTTGAGCGACGAGCCATTCAGGCACTTCACTGAAGGCATCTTCCGGCGCAAGCTCAAATTTAGCACGAGTCACTTCTTCATCCGCCCAGTCCACATAAACATGACGTGCTCCTGCCTCATAGGCTTTGCGAACTACCTTGCGGGTAAATGGTGCGACCTCTACTGAGGATGATATGTATAATATTTGATCTTTCTGAATATTAACCCCGACTTTGACAGCTAGCTCAGCATATTTATCTAATCTTTGCTCCAAATTCATCATTCCAGCTCCCTTATTTCATTATCAATACCTATTTTACCATTAGTCAGCCCTATAACGCATTATCACATCTTGAGCTTTCAAAAAATTTAATCTTCTCGCCAATTAAGAATGCGTCCTTTGAAAAATTTGCACAACGACAAGCATGCCAATAGACATGAGAATCATCATGCCCACCCAAGCCCAGGCAAGTGTTGATTGGCCTGATTCAAATGCCATGTATATCGCAATCGGCATTGTTTGGGTCTTCCCAGGTATATTTCCGGCAAACATAAGCGTCGCTCCAAACTCTCCGAGCGCACGCGCAAATGTAAGAATGGCTCCAGCGAGCAGGGCTTTTGCCGAAAGCGGGATAGAAATCCTCCAAAAAACCTTCCATTCGCTTCCCCCGTCCACCCTGGCCGCATCCTCTATCTCCTGATCAACGGCAGCAAAGCCAGCCTTCGCGCTTTGATACATTAATGGAAATGCGACAACTGTGGAAGCAATCGCAGCCGCACTCCATGTGAAAATAATGGATTGATTAAATAAAGTATAAATCAGCTCTCCAACTGGGCTCCTCTGCCCAAAGATAACGACTAGAAGAAATCCGATTACGGTTGGCGGCAGCACAATCGGGAGAAGAAAAAAGGTTTCAATCAGCATCCTCCCCTTCATTGATTGCCGCTTGACCATTATTCTAGCCGACATGATACCCAAAAAGACAGCCAGCAGACCGGAGATGGCTGCTATTTCAATAGATAGTTTGATTGGTGCCCAAAAATCGATTTGCATTGTTTACTTCAACCCTTTAAACCCATACTTTTCAAATATCTTTTGCGCCTCATCTGATTGGAGATACCTATATAATTCTTCCGCATTCTCCTTTTCCTTGCTTGAAGAAATAACACCGGCCGGATAGATAATGGCCTCATGACTCTCATCAGGAACCGTATCAATGACCTTCACCTGACTAGAGTTTTTCGCATCTGTTGCATAAACAAAGCCAACCTCAACATTCCCTGTTTCCACATAGGTGAGAACCTGTGTGACATCCTTTGTGGGGACAAGCTTATCTTTAACTGTTTCCCACAGACCAAGTGCCTCAAGTGACTGCTTAGCATATTGTCCTGCTGGAACGGAATCAGGAGAGCCTATCGCAATCTTAGAGGCAGATTCAAGATTCTCTATTCCTCGCATCTCTGATTGATCACCCGCCACGAGCACCAGCTCATTGCTAAGAAGATTCGTTTGTGCCTCCTTATCAATCCATCCATTCTGAAGGAGAAGTTCAAAGGGTTCAATGGCAGCTGAGATAAACAAATCAGCCGGAGCTCCATTCTCTATTTGATGCTGAAGCGCACCTGAACCGCCGTAATTAAAAACGAGCGAGATATCTTCATTCTCTTCCTCATAAACCGTCTTAATTTCACCGAGTACATTCTGAAGACTTGCTGCAGCACTAATGATGAGTTCAACCTTCTCCTTACTCTCTCCTTCTGAAGACTGGCATCCAGCTAAAGTCAGAAGGAAAAGAAGGGCTAATACATACAGACAGTTCTTTCCTCTTTTCATCATTTCCCTTCTTCCTTCCCGTCACTATTATTTTCTACTATATCATTATCCAAAGGAAAAAATAGCAAAAAACATTCTGATGATTGGACATAAAAAAGCCAACTTGCACCCCGGGGCACAAATTGGCTTTTGTCATTCAGGAAAGTATGGATTAAGATGAATCAATACTTCCTCTATATGGTCAAATTTCTCCATTAATGTATGCTTAATATCACGCGAAAGATCATGTCCCTGCTTAATGGTCTTATCTTGATCAATGGAGATGCGGATATCCATTATAATATAATGTCCGTGCTCTCGCGCTCTGATTCTGTCAATGCGCCTGACATCCGGGAAAGCTGTCACAATGTCTCTGAATTGGTCCATAAGCTCTTGACTCACATTGCGCTCAATAAGGATATCAAAGGACTCCGTCAGCATTTCCTTGGCAATCTTGAATATTAGATAAGCGACGAATATACTGGCAATTTTATCCCCATATAGAAGGAACCCAATGCCAAACTTATCACCAAGATAGGATACGAGCACCCCTATCGCTGCGGCAAGTGATGCTACGATATCCGCTTTATGGTCATAGGCAATCGCTTCGATGGCCTTACTATTCATCCTCTTGCCCACACTCATTGAATAGCGGAACAAGCATTCTTTAGCGACATAAGAAAACAGTCCAACCCAAAACGCAATAAAGCTTGGAGCTTCCACTGGGTGGAAAAACCCTGCAATGCCTTCATAGACAATATAAAGAGACACAAGGAAGAGCAGTATCCCGATAATGCCAGATACAATAACCTCCGCTTTTCCATGTCCATATGGATGCTCCAGGTCTGCAGGCTTATTGGAGACCCTTATGACTAATAAGACAATAACAGAAGCAAACACATCAGCCGCCGAGTGAATACCATCCGCAAATAAAGCATCGCTGGCTGCCCATAAGCCGATGAACAGCTTTCCAAGCGTAAGAATAATATTGCTCCAAATACTGATCCAAGCAACCCGTTTAGCCGCACTTTCTCTAAATTCCACTGATGTATTCACCTCATCTAATTAAACAAATATTTCCTGCACAAACCTTAAGTGTAGCTCTATCTTATATCCCTTTCAACTAAGGACTACCACCATTCTTCTTACTTCAATAGCGAATAAGCTTAGTCTGCCCCAAAAAAAAAGATAGCGAACCGCTATCTTTAAAAGTACTTCTTCTTCCAAAATATGATAGTTGTGACAGATGATAACAAAAGTGCAACAAATATAACGCCTATAAAGGCATAAGGATTGTTTTGATAAGGCAGATCAACGTTCATTCCATATATACTGGCCACAATCGTCGGGAAAGACAAGATAATGGTGATGGAAGTCAGGAATTTCATGACGATATTTAAGTTATTTGAGATAACCGATGCGAATGTATTCATCATACTGGTAAGAATTGAGTGATACGTCTCAGCCATTTCAATCGCCTGGGTGTTTTCAATAATGACATCCTCCAGCAAATCCTTATCCTCTTCATACATTTTCAAATGATTGAGGCGCAGCATTTTCTGCAGCACAATTTTGTTGGATTTTAAGGATGTTGTAAAATAAACTAAACTCTTCTCCAAGGAGAGGAAGGCATATAATTCCTCATTCTTCATGGATTGATGGAGTTCTTTCTCTATGTCATCGGTCTTCCGGTTGATTTGCTTTAAGTATCGTAAATAGTAGGTGGAGATATGAAAGAGAATTTGCAAGGCAAAACGGGTTTTCTTATACGTAAAGAACCCTTTTATTTTCTTATTAATGAAGTCCATGATAATTGGATTCTCAATCAGTGAGATGGTGATAAAGCATTCTTCTGTCACAATCAAACCAATCGGGAGGGTTTCATAGACAGGGAAGCCTGAATCATCATAAATAATGTAGGGGAAGTCAACGATAATCAATACATGATTATCTTCCTTCTCCAAACGTGAGCGCTCCTCATCATCGAGCGGGTCTTTAATGAAGTCTTCCGGAATGTTCAAGCGTTCTGATATGAGCTTAATCTCTGATTCGCTCGGCGCGACCATATTCACCCAGCAGCCCTTTTGCAGGTCATCAATTTTTTTCAATGTATTTGCTGAGTCTGTAATGTAGTATTCCAACATGTAACAAAAACCTCCTCTTTTAGAGGGAAGCACCAACTCTTTTGACAGGATTGATTATTATCTTTCCCCACTTTTCAAAAAAAGCACCATTGGGTTCCCCAGTTTTACTCGTGTCCGGGTCTCCCGAGTCGTAGTTACTCAATAATATCAACTCCTTTTCATTCGTTATGCCTATTACATCTTATACCTAACTTTCATGAATGTGCAACGGGAAAAATCAGTATATAAAAAAGAAGCCCGCCTCATACTGAGGCAAACTTCTTAAAACCAGTCCCCTATAGGACATTTAGCCATTTCCGGCCTTCGCCTGGCCATTCCGGTTCTTAGCAGCTGTCTCTCCGCCCTTCTTCCCAATCTCTCGGTAGAAGTCCTTATCGAATTTCTTTGCTGTCGCACTTCCGCCCTTTTGGCCAATTTCTTTATAGAATTCACTTGTATGCTTTTCAGAGGTTGAGCTTCCGCCTTTTTGCCCGATTCCTTGATAGAATTCTTTATCATGCTTGTCTGCCGTTGATTTACCGCCTTTTTGTCCAATCTTTTTGTAGAAATCAGGGGTATGCTTCTTCGCGGTGGCAAGCCCGCCTTTTCTGCCCGCCTCGGCACGCGTCATTTTCAATTTCTCTTCTTTGTTGTCCACTCAGTTCCTCTCCTTATTCCAAGTTGTTACAATTCTTATAGCCATTTACTAATAAACTAAACAAATAAATAACTCGTTTAATCTTTTTGTAACGAGACTGATACAAAAAAAGGAGTTTACCAATACAGTCCGGAATATATTCCTAAAGGAAGGGAGGAATGCCCATTGGAACACGAGGATATTTTTATAACACATCTCAGAAAGCTTTATCGCTCCGGGCTTATTTCAGATAAGGCATTCAAGCAAGTCTATACAGCCCATGAACAATTCCAAATCGAGAAAAGCCAGGCACTGAATAACCGGCCGGCTGTTCATCAGCCAATCGAAAATCCGCCAAAATCCGCCGCAGCGGTTAAGCCGATCAAACAAAAAGCACCTAAATCTAAGGCAGAGCTTAGAGAAAGGAATATTACTTGGTCATTAATTGCGGGGGTCATTATGCTCTTGTTTGGAGGACTTATGTTCGCAACAAATAATTGGAGCTCCTATTCGCCTATTGCGAAAACCTTATGGGTTGCACTTATTTGTCTTTTCTTTTACGGGATTCACCTTGTGACAGATAAGATTTTCAAAATCACTAAGAGTTCCTTCAGCTTTCTCGTTTTAGCTGCATTGTTTTTCCCCGTTATATGGGTCAGCGCAGGCTATTTCCACCTGTTTGGCACTTGGCTTTCGATTGACGGTGGCGGAAGATACCTCTTCGGCTTTCTATCTTCCTTCATCACAACTGCCTTATACCTTTATTTCATGCGGAGGCATTTCTCCTTGTTTTTCACTTCTTTTGTTTATGCTGGGATTACCATTACAGTGGGTTTCTTGGTCAAATTCATCATTATATCAGAAGACCTGTTCTTCCTTTGCATGACCTTGATTAATTTTCTGCTTCTTATAGGAAGAGAGCGGTTAACAAGCTGGGTGAATCACACCTTGTTCACCAATCACTATCATTTATACATACAGGCCAATCTTGTACTCGTCTCACTTTTCACCCTTTTCCTCTTTGAAAGCAAGACAATTAACGGCTTTAGCATTCTTCTTTCAAGTGTACTGTACCTTTTGGTGAGCCAGTATCAGAATCGGAAGGAATATTACTATATCTTCCCGATTTTGCTGATTTACGGGGTGTATCAAACCTTTAATCACTTATCTCATGAGGCTGCTGTTCTTCTGATGGCTGCCTTAGGATTTGTATTTACCGCACTTCTCCATTTCCAGCAGGAACGCTCATCTGCCGATTGGAGCACTCTGTATCGATACACTGGCACAGCAGTGACATTTATTGCGTTTAGTTATGTCTCACTTGATACCTTCTTTGTACAGAACGGGGATGAATTTGTGACGTCCATTGCCTATTTCCTTATGTATGCAACCATCCTTGCACTCACAAAGAAGATCCAGCTTGTTCCAATCGCTGGATTTGGAATTGTCTATCTCTTTTTAGGCTGCTTCTCACTCGGCCTAGCCTTGTCTGATTGGACCCATATGAGTTTGACTTGGCCGTTCCTATTAATCAGCACGCTCATCATGTATGGTGTTGTTCTCTTTGCTCCTTTTTCTTACCTTCAGAAGTATAAAATGGTCTATTACAATGCGGTGCATCTCATTTTTCTCTTATTGGCAGGCTATGCAGCAGTTGATTCTGTCCCTTTTGGTATTTGGCTGGTTACCATCATTCAATCCATCCTCTTATATATAGAGAGACAGTCTCCCTTAGCGAAGGTCGTTCCATTCCTTTTAGCGGTTGGCTGGTATTCCTTTTTCAGCGAATTTTCTACTGTAGATGGGAAATGGATTCCCTTCTACCTGGCCATCATCCTATGGCTCACGGCCCTTGCTGCTTATAGAAAGCTGCCGAAGATCCGTCTAATGTTTGATTATCTATCAGGAGGATTATATGCCTTAGGTATTCTTCTCTGTTTTGTCCCGGCAATCAATGAGCCTGACAATTTATGGCCTGTTTTCCTCTTTGCTTTTGGCATGATTTTATTCAGCCATCTGGCTAAAATCAATTCCGTTCGTTACCTATGGATTGGAGCAGGGCTTGCCTTTTTGTTCACCTATTTTGCCGCAATCCGGCTCTTTGATACCGGCAGTTGGGCTTCATTCCTCTGTCTCTTAGGTCCTGTCCTTTTGGCTGCAGCAGAATATTACCTCAAGAGAAGAATAGCTATCTTTCCATTCTTCCTCTATACCGCACTCATTAGCTTCCTCGTAGCCTGCATGATACTTGAGATAACAGGCATGAGTGCTGATTGGGAATACATCCTTGGGATTGGTCTCTTCTATTACGCCGGCAGGCTGGTTCATATGGAATGGATGAAAAAGCTGACACTGTACCTTTCTATGAGCTTCGTTCCCTTAATGATTGGAGAATGGGGGCTTAAGATGGATTGGTCGTTATCCACCCTAGCGCTTGTGCCTTTTATTTCAGCCCTGACCTATTTCTTTTATTGGCTGCTGGCTAATCCAGCTACTAAGAAACGCCTCATGTATTTCATCGTGCTGTTCATGTCTCTTGGCCTGCCCTCCTCCTTCTTTATGGATGAAGGCTATTCCATCATTTTTGTGCTCATTTATTCTGGGTTACTGATATTTTTCATCCATCAAACAAGGCTGTTTTTCATCCTGCTTTGGCCGATGCTCACCTTTATCCTGATATGGAAAGGATATGTGAGTACCTATTTATCAGACTCCATGTACCTGGAACTTGCGGGAGCTATGACAGCGATTCTTCTATTCACTGTTATGGGAACTTCGACATTCAAGCAGCCATTTCAGCATTCAGGAAAATGGATAAAGAGTGAGCCCATTTTGGATTGGTACTTGGTCGGTTCTTTTATTTACCTAGTTGCTTTTCCCGTGCCACATGATGCATTCCTTTTCTTAAAGATGCTGCCGGGTCTTGTGGCTGCTGGTCTATTTTATGTCCAGATTCAGCGATTCGAAAATCAAAAATGGCGCAGAATCATGATGACCGTTACAATAATGGCGTTGCTTCAACCATATTATGTTCTAATAAGCAATATTGGCCTCCCTTCATATGTAGAAATGGAAGCTTATCTATTGCCGCTCATTTTCGTTCTTTTGATTTTGGAAAAGAAGGTCTGGAGATACAATGGAACACTCAGTCAGCTTCATAAGATTGCACTCGTTCTGACCTCAGCACTGATTGTGTATGACGCGATTCTTGAAAATAGCGTTGAAGAAGCTATTACCGTCGGCTCTCTTTCCTTAGCGGCTGCCATCTACGGCTTTTATGGCAAACGCCTATTGTATTTCTCGACAGGCATAAGCATGATTCTATTAAATGTATTCCTTCAGACAAGACCGTATTGGGGGAATCTCCCTTGGTGGTGGTATCTCTTTATTGGAGGAGCAATCTTGATTACGGTCGCTGCATTAAATGAATGGAAGGCTAAGAAAAATGAACAGAATGGGAAGAAGGAAAATCTCTTTCAAGAGATATCGAGAAGAATTAAGCTATACTTCAGAGGATGGAAATAGGCAAACTGATCGCTGTTTCCATACAAAAAGCGCAGAATCAAAATCTGCGCTTTTTACTTTCTTATTTTGTTTTACGATACTCTTTCTCAGTTCCATCTGTGAAGGTAATGTCTACATCAATTTCTTGATAATCGTCTGCTACATCAAAGCTTGAGATCACCTTAGAGATTACATCATCCTCAGAGGTTTGAGCATCGATGTCCAGTGACTTCAAGATATCACGTAATTGACTTTCGGCATCATCACCGGTTACCCGTTTGTTGTTCAAATCATCCTCAATGGATGCATCCACGGTATTGTTTTCATATTCATAATCCGCTTCATATTCTTTGTTGTTTGGATATTTTACTTCTAAGCTGAATTCATTGAATGGAATATCATTTTTTGTTTCAGTGGCGTTTGTATTTGTTTCGTTATTGGTATCCTGATCTGAATTGCTCGTGTTATTGGATGATTCCTCATTTGCCGTATTGTCATTCGTTTGACCACTGCTATTATCATCATTACAGCCAGCCGCCATGAATGCCATACAAAAAATAGTCAGAATGGATAATAATTTTTTCATTTATAATGTTCCTCCTTTGTTGTCTGTACTAAGTTGTACTATTCACTTATTCCCCTCATTTTATTCTCTGTACACATATTTTAATAATTACCAATTGTCGCATAATTGAATCAACAAGGAAAATACAGGACAATAGGGATAGGAGAGCTTATTTACTATCAATAGGGTATATATCAATAGTCGTTTAATTCTCGAAGGGAGGACATTATGTATACATATCGAAGAGGACTTGTACTATTTTGGATTATCTTCACCATCACCATGGGATTCTTTGCTTTGAAAATGCCGGGAATCCTTCAAGGCAGCGGCTTTGAAATGAAGGATTCTTCCTATGATCAAGCAAATCAACTGCTTGAAGATCATTTCGGTCAATCTTCATCACCTTATATCGTTTTATTTGAAAACAGCGAGAAGTTAAGCGAGGAAGAATTTGAGACGCACATTCAAGATACTTTAAAGAAGCTTGAATCCATTGATGGAATCACATCTGTATCATCACCGCTTGAAAATCCCTCTCAAATTAAAGAGGACGTTGCCTATGCCTCCATTTCCTTTGAGGAAGAGAGAGAGCCTGCGGACAACATCGATGCGCTGAATGCAAAGTTAAAAAATGACGCCATTTCGCTTTCGTTAACTGGCGGTGATGTAATTGAGGAAGAAATGAATAAGGCCTCTCAAAAGGACTTAAAAAATGCCGAATTGATTGGTGTCCCAGTTGCCATGATTGTTCTCCTATTAGCATTCGGGGGATTGATTGCAGCCTTCATTCCTTTATTGACCGGAGCAGTCGCTGTTGTTACCGCGATGGGAATTATTTATTTCCTTGGACAAATCATCAATTTATCGGTTTTCGTCCTAAATGTGGCACCAATGATTGGACTTGCCGTCAGCATTGACTTCGCCTTGCTTTACATTAATCGCTTCAGGGAGGAATTGAAGCATCATAGCGTAAAGGAGGCTGTCTCGATTACGACAAAGACAGCTGGTCGAGCCATTGGCTTTTCCGGGATTTGTGTAATCTTAGGCTTAACTGGTATGCTTTTCATTCAAATTGATATCTTTAGAAGTGTAGCTGTTGGAGGAATTGTCGTCGTATTGGTTTCTGTCATTTCCGCTTTAACCTTTCTGCCAGGACTTCTCTCCATCCTTGGAGAGAATATCAATAAAGCGATGATTCTAAAGAATCGGGATGAGGATGCCTCTACTTGGCGAAAATTTGCTGGATATGTTATGAAGAAGCCAATATTGACAGCCTTAGCAGCTTTAGCTATTTTACTTCTCATCGCGACACCAATCCGTCATATCGAGCTTGAGATTCCAGATGCTGAATCATTACCGGCTGACAGTGAAACACGGATTGCCTATGAAACCTTTGAGGAAAACTTCCAGCCCGAGGACCATACCAATATGCCTATTGTCCTTCAGGCAGATGATAGCATTCTGTCCACAAGCTCATTGAAACAGGTGGAAGGATTCATAAAGGAACTAAAAGAAAATCCTCTCGTGACAAATATCGATTCAATTTTCTCCATCACGGACACGGGTTCAGCCGACCGATTAAACCAAGCCTTGCAAGCTGAACAAATGCGGACACAGCTTGAACCGGCATTAGAAACCATGGTTAATGAGGATACAACCTATATCATGCTTGAGCTTGATGCTCCTTATGATTCGACAGAAGCAAAGGAATATGTCCGAGACCTAGAAGAGGACAGTATTGATACGGAGCTGACCTACACAGCAGGCGGACGGGCGAAATTTAACCAGGAAATATACGATGAGATTGGTTCACAAACACCTAAAGGCTTAATCTTAATTGTGTGTGCAACGTTCTTGATTCTAATGGTCGCCTTCCGCTCCATTCTGATTCCGCTTAAGGCAATTTTGATGAATATTTTATCTCTTGGGGCTGCATTCGGTCTGATCGTCTGGATTTTCCAAGAGGGACATCTCGGGGTAGATCCCAATCCGATCGCCCTCATGATTCCTATCTTCATCTTTGCAATTGTCTTTGGGCTGAGCATGGACTATGAAGTCTTCCTGATTTCCCGTATTCGTGAGATATACCTGGAGACCGGGGATAATGATAAGGCGACCCTTGAGGGCTTGACGACTACAAGCCGAATTATCACATCAGCCGCTGCCATCATGATCGCTGTCACTGGTGCCTTTGCCTTCACAGATATCGTCCCCGTCAAGCAGGTAGGAGTTGGGGTAGCGCTCGCCATCTTCATTGATGCCACGCTCATCCGAATGGTCCTTGTACCCGCCCTGATGAGACTGCTGGGGAAATGGAACTGGTGGTTCCCAGGGAAAGTCACGAAAGAACAAGAGAAACAGTAAGACAAAAACCCGTTCAAGGACAGAACGGGTTTTTAATCAAATATAATTTTCAAAATCTTGCAACATTTGTACGTTTTGTATGTTATAATTATATTGATATACGATTTTGTGAAAGAGGTGATTTATATGCAAAAACTAAATTTTTTCAACACCTCCAATCAGTCAGAAGATTACTTGCAAAAGGCTATTAAGGCAGATGAAAACAATCATATTGACGAAGCCATCGTCAATTTTGAAAAAGGGCTGAACTCTATAACAGACAAAACACCGAGAAGAGTCAGAAAGATGATTCTCCCTTCAACCATATTATTAGCAGAAAATTATACAAAAAAGCAGGAATTCCAAAAGGCGCTCGACACATACAGATCCGCGATTCAGCTTGCTAAAACCGATATGGAAAAAATGAATGTGTACGAAGCAGCTGGGAAACTCGCCTATCTAACAGGAAATTACGAAGAAGCAGCAAGTCATTATTTGCAGTCTTTGCACTATGCCGCGAAGAATACACCAAGAGATAAAATACTAGTTGTCCATTCACAAATTCTGCATGAACTCGGACATGTTGTTCTCGACAATCATCCAAGCTTGACCGAGGATCAACGAAAACAGGCAGAGGAATTTCGCAGCTATTTAATTGGACAGCCGAATCAGTATGATCTAACCCAGTTGCCCTATTATCGGGATATTGGAATGGATTTATTAAAAGAATATAATGTTTGGACGTAAAACCGGAATTCTTTTTTGAATTCCGGTTTTTTATTATGTGTTTTTAGCCCTCTCTCATATGTGCATACTATTCCATAATGACCATACAGAAGGCTGGTAATACACATGATGTTTACGGACAAGGAATTTTGGAAGTTTAATCTTGTTGGAATAATGAATACCATTAATTATTATATCTTTTATTTACTCTTTAAAAATATTCTTGAATTCAATTATTTAGGAGCTCATTTTATTAGTTTTTTCATCAGTATTATTGGCTCCTTCTTCATGAATACCTACTTTACCTATCGAACGAAGCCTACCTTAAAGAAGTTTCTGCAGTTCCCGCTCACCTACTTGGTCAATATCGCCATCAGCACTGGTACGATTTTCATTTCCGTTCAAATGCTTCAGCTGCCCGACACGATTGCTCCGCTCGTGGCATCCATTTTCTCTATACCCTTTACCTTTCTCGCATCAAGAATGGTACTGGCCAAGCCTTAAAAATTCACAAGCGGGTATGCTTTAGGAGGTGCATGCACGCCCTTAAGTCGTTTGGAACGAGGAACACCGCATCCACTCATCTGCCAATAAACTAAACGTAACCAGGTCCTCATAATGATCATACAGCCAGTGCGCCTGCCGCTTGATGCCCTCTTGCACAAAACCTAATCGTGCTGGAACAGCCAAGCTTCTATCGTTTGAAAGATCACACTCAATCTCTACACGATGAAGAGCTAAAACAGAGAATATGTACTCCAGCAAAGCATGGAGGGTTTTCGTCATGATTCCTCTCCCCTGGGCGCTTTCTGCTAAAAAATACCCTATGCTTGTCGTACGATTCGTCCAATCAATATAGTGAAGGGCAACCATCCCAACCAATTGGCCCTTATAGCGAATTCCTGCATCAAACCCATTATTCTCCCCATAGTTTTGGAGCCACGCCTTTATAATCGGCTCGAAATCCTCTGGGGATTGTCTTTTGTCGACCCATTGCAGCCATTTGCGTAGATGGTCCCGATTTGTATCTATTAAATCATAGAGCTCATACCTATGATGCTGCTGCAATAATTCAAGAGACAGCTCCTCATTCACCTTGTATAAAAACATTTCCAATCCCTCCTTCATCCACTTTCCTTTTTAGCGAGACTACGTAATACGGATTATCTTGATATGATTTTATCATCCGGTTGGAGATTTTTGACAACAAAAAAAAAGCCGGACTCTTTAGTCCGACTCATAATCAGCTATGGAAGCCTTCAATAAGCTCATATCTCTTTGCATTGGCACCGACCAACAGCAAGGAATGAGTGTACATCTTTCCGCTCTTTCTTTGCTTGACTCCATTAAGGAATAAACCATCCGTTATGCCAGTGGCACAGAAGAGAATATCATCACCTTGAACGATGTCATTCATTTGAAGCACCTTATAGGGATCTTCTATTCCCATCCCGCGACAGCGATTATATTCCATCTTATTTTGCGGGACAAGCTGTCCTTGGAAATCTCCTCCGAGGCATTTAAGCGCAACCGCTGTGACAACACCTTCAGGAGCTCCCCCTGTTCCAACGAGCATATCAATCTCGATATTATCCATCGCAGCTCCGATAGCCCCAGTAATATCAACATCTGAAAACAATTTAAGCTTAGCACCGGCTTGAAGAACCTCGTTAATTAATTCCCTATGCCTGTCCCTTTCTTGAATCATGATGGTCAATTCTCGGATATCCTTGCCTTGAGCCTTTGCGACTGCCTTCATATTGTCTGTCAAAGGAGCATTTATGTCTATTTTGCCTTTTGCTTCAGGTCCAACAGCTAATTTTCTCATATACATATCCGGGGCATGTAATAAGCAGCCGCTCCTGGCAGCAGCCAAAACCGCCAATGAATTATCCTTCCCCGTAGCCATCAGATTGGTCCCCTCAATTGGGTCGACGGCAATATCTACTGCAATACCCTTCCCTGTACCGACCTCTTCATTTATATAAAGCATAGGCGCTTCATCCATTTCTCCCTCGCCTATCACGATTCTGCCGTACATATCAACATTATTGAGATGATACCTCATTGCCTTTGTCCCCGCATCATCCGCGCGCAATTTATCACATTTCCCTATAAGAGGATAGGCAGCAATAGCAGCCTGCTGGGTCACATTCAGCAGCTCTTCCGCTATTCCCTTCATGCCATTGTCCTTGCTGGTATCATTGGTATATTCCATACATCTACTTCCTTCATTACATGGTTTAAACACATAATGATATTCTATGATTATATTCCTATTCTTAACAGGTTTTTCTGATAGGTATTATATTCCAAGTGGGCAGTAGAGAAATTAGACAGAGATTAGAAAATCATCAGCAAAAATAACCCCTGATTATTGCTCAGAGGTTAAAAACAGGGTGACGGACAAAAATTGAACATGAGATGCAGCTTTTGATTATATTCTACTCCTCATACCCATCCAGGAATTGGTCCACAATCTCTGTCGCACTATTGTCTATATTATAATAATGCCCAGAGGCAAGACGAATGGCATCTCCAAAGAAAAACCTCTCGTAGAGTGTCTGCCGTGAACCAAATGCACTCATCGTCAAATCCCAAGCAAGCCGGAAGATCTTCACTCTCTCCTTAGCTCCAACGGTTGCTGCTTGCATATACAATTCTAAATCATCCTTAATCTCAGAAGAGAAGTCAGCTGCGGTCGGTAAGGATGCGAGCCCGCTAGCGCCAATCAGCTGAATAATTTCTACGCAACGGGGATATAGCTTTGGAAATAACATGACGGCTGCGTCCATTGCGTTTTGCTCTGGGACCATCACCCCCCATTGATCAAGTGATGCGTTTCTTTCACCCGCAATCACCAATGCTTTTAAGGACTCGATTCCGACCTTCATTTCACTAATTTTTTCATGGATATGCGGATACTCTCCAACTTGTATTGTATTTATCAGTTTCTTGGCAACCCCAAGCATAAATGACAATTTCACGATTCTTCTGCTTGTTACCTGGTGAACCGCCAGGAGATGAAAGCTGCTTTCTCGATAAGCTTTTAAGGCAATTTCAGGATTCTGATAAAAGAATACTCTCTCCCATGGTACGAGTACATGATCAAAGACAACAATCATATCTAGCTCATCAAAACGTGAACTCAACGGGTGGTCAAAAACCGATTCACGATAGCTATAGGGTTCACGGCTGATAAATTTCAACCCTGGTGTATTGCTCGGAATGGAGAAACCATAGGCCATATCTGAATTACCTGCCGCTCCGCCTGAAGGATAAACAAGTATTTCATCCGTAATTCCCCCTTGAGTCGCAAGCAGGCGGGCGCCGTGAATAACGATGCCATCCTTTTTTATATCAACCGTTTGGGCAGCGATTGTTTCGGTGACATTCTCAATATAATAAGAGGAACGATTCACTTGCGGATTGATAAAGGTATGTGTGAAACATAAATCCTTCTCACGTGCCTGTTCGAATAAGGTATTCATATTCTGTGTGAAACGAGAATCTTGCAGAGAGAAAATCTCACTCGAAGAAGCAAAAGCCATCATCACTGTATTCATATAATCCGGTGAGCGTCCTAAAAGCCCACCGCTTTCCTTTGCCCAAAGCTGTGTGGATAAACGCCGCTTTTCAAGATCCTCCTTGCTTTCAGGCTTCAAAAACGAGGTTCCCACCAGTTTACCTGAAGAAGGGGAACGAAAAGTCATAATGTCTTGATTTTCTTTACGCAATTGAACATCATACAGTTTTGCAGTGCTTTTGATGACCCCTTTCAGCGCAGGATGGTCGGATATATTCCCGGAAATCTTGTTCCCGTCAATCCATACATTTGCTTTCAACCGATTAATGGCCTGCACATACTGCTTTCCCGACCTAGCTGCCATAAAGAAGTCCTCCCCATTGTCATTGTCTTATTATATAGATTATGAATCATGCTCTTCGCTTTATGATTGTTTAACAAATACTTTCTATGCCCTATGACTGCAGACATGTGCCTGATTAGGAGTTTCCTCTCATTTTCAGCAGGCCGCCTAATTATCACTTGTCCAAATGAAAGCGTTGCCATAATATGTTTAATAGACAGAATTATCAGACATTGTAAACGATATTTAGAGGAGGAAAGGTATTTGAAGGAAGGTAAATTGTTGATAGCTGTCATAATCCTGCTGCTCATGATACCGCTTTATCCATCTCAAGGAAAGGCGGCTGATAACGAGGGGAATAACTATCCCATTGTTTTTGTTCATGGTCTCGGCGGCTGGGGTGAAGGTGAATTCGCTGGATACCCTTATTGGGGAGGAACAAAGGATGTTATCGGCCACTTGAATAATATGGGCTATGAAGCTTATCAGGCAACCGTCAGCCCTGTCGCTAGTAATTATGACCGTTCCGTAGAGCTTTATTATTATATTAAAGGCGGAACGATTGATTACGGAGCAGCTCACGCAGAGGAGCACGGCCATGCCAGATACGGCCGCACCTACGCAGGCATCTACCCTGAATGGGATGAGAACCATCCTATCCATTTAGTCGGGCATAGTATGGGAGGCCTGACAATCCGCAGTGTCATTGACCTCCTAGAGGATGGCAGCGAAGCAGAACAAGCCTATCAGGACACACATCCAGAAGGAACAATCGCTTCATTATTCGAAGGCGGGAAATCCTGGGTACACAGCGCGACAAGCATAGCGACCCCTCATAACGGTTCGACCTTTGCCGATAATGAAAATAACCTCATTAACTTCATCAAGAATCTTGTGCTTAACCTATCTACCGTGACAGGCATCAGCAAAGAAAACCTTCTCTACGATTTCAAATTGGACCACTGGGGTATTCGCAGACAAGCAGGCGAGACCTTCACCTCCTATATGACCCGAGTCATGAACAGCAAGGTATGGGATAGCGAAGATATCAGCGCCTATGACTTAAGCACGCTAGGAGCGGCCATCTTGAATGAGGAGGTTGATACGAAACCTAATGTCTATTATTTCTCATATACTGGTCAGGCCTCTAAAGCTTCCTTGTTAACAGGGCATCATCTCCCTATTGTATCTTCTCATCCAATTGTATTGGCATCGACAGGCTTCATTGGCAAATTTACACGAGACAATCCGGCCGAAGGACCAATCATTGATGAAAGCTGGTGGCCAAATGACGGGCTTGTCAGCACTGTATCCTCCTTCTATCCATCGGGTCAGCCGCATAAAGCCTATAGCGGTTCCCCTGAAAAGGGCGTATGGAACTATCATCCTATCAAAAATACGTGGGATCATCTCGATTTTATCGGAATTTTAAGCCTGAGCAGCCATACAAAACCGTTTAATGTATACCCGCTATATGAGGAAATCGCTGCAAACGTTACAGCGTTACAAGAATAATAGATTGATTGTGAGGAACCGGGTCTCTACATCAAAAGGATGACAGCGGCTCGGTCCTTTTTCTGATTCCCCTCATGACGAAAAGAAATATAATGAGTTCATCAATTACCATCTTCCCACGGGTGGAAAATAATACTAAGATGGAAGATAGAACATAGAGAGGGAGAATAAGATGAACTTCTTTCAGTTTCACCGAACCATTAAAATACGAATTATTGAAACTTTCTTAAGCTCGGCAGTTGGGAGTATGGTCTTTCCTTTCATGGCCATTTATTTATCCTTTCATTTCGGGTTGAAAACAGCTGGCCTCTTATTATTGATCAATGTATTTGTCGGGATTGCCATCAATTTCTTTGGCGGTTATTTTTCAGACACGTTTGGGCGCAAAAAGATTATTGTGGTTGCGGAATCCATGCGCTTTCTTGCCTTTTCAACCATGATGATTTGCAACTCACCATGGCTTACCGCACCCCTTATCACCTTTTTCATGATGACAGTCAATAGTGTTTGCTGGGGTCTTGCCGGTCCAGCTAATCAAGCGATGCTTATTGATGTGAGCAAACCTGAAGAACGAAAGACAATCTATACCATTATCTACTGGGCTAATAATCTATCCATCGCCATCGGCGGTATTGCTGGCGGCTTCTTGTTTAAAGAGCACTTATTTGAGCTATTGCTCGCATTATCGGTTACGACACTTATAACCTGGTTCCTTATCACCTTTGTCATTCATGAATCCTACATCCCTGCCTCAACAAAAGAAGTAAGACCGGCAGACCATGCACGAAAGCTTATCAGCAATTATAAAGAGGTGTTCAGCGACAGGGTATTTGTCCTCTTCGTACTGGCAGGCGTTCTCGTATTATCCATGGAATTTCAGCTGACGAACTATATCGGAGTTCGTCTTGCAGATGATTTTCCTCTACAAAGCTTGTTCGGATTTGAATTCAGCGGAATTGAAATGACCGGTTTTCTCCGCACAGAAAACACAATTCTCGTTGTTTTCCTAGCCTTATTTGCCACCAGAATGATTGCCAATTTAAATGACCGGACCGTATTACTGACTAGCTGCCTAGTATTCGTAGCAGGCTATACGATTATTTCCTATACGAATAATCTTTGGCTATTATTCGCAGCGATGCTGTTTGCAACGATTGGCGAAGTCCTGCGGGTGCCAGTTCAGCAAAATTATCTCGCTAATCTACCGCCAGAGCATGCGCGCAGCTCCTATTTGGCCGTCAATGGGTTAACGTATAATATCGGCAATCTCATTTGCTCAATTACAATTACCATAAGTGCTTATCTGCCTAAACTTGGCACGACTATCTTTATCGCGATTATCGGGTTCCTGGGCGTCCTCATATTTGCGCGAATCCTCCCTGCCCTTGATGAACGAACTAAGGTGAATCAGTCAATAAACGAAAAAGCACGGCTCGGGTAAATGAGTTGTGCTTCTTGTTATTGAGAAGTAAAGACCATTCGCATTTTGCATGTACACCTACGCCCCATCTCTATTTAGTAGGTGATTTCTATTTCAATGCTCTCGGAGAAGATGACTAGTTATTTCATCCCTTTTGAAACAAGAATGATTGAAATATAATAGATGATAACCTGATTGTTGAAGGAGCTTATATATGAAAACAACCCACATCCAAAGAATCATCTTCATCTGTCTGGTCCTCAGTACAGCCGGCCTTTTTCTCCCATGGTTTTATACAGATATGGATATAAGCCATGTGAATGGATGGCAAACGTTGCAGAGCTTTCCGCTGCTTGGATTTTCCCTTTTTGGCTCTATCATTCTTTTATATATGTCAAAGCTGCGAGGATTACTTACCTTATGCTTAATACTTACACCCCTGTTTTGCATCTATGTTTTTCTCACATGGCCGATTCTGCCGGGAGTAACATCGATCAGTCTCATCAATAGCTTTCTCAGCGCTCATGCCGGTTTTTACATAACTTTGAATGCTTCATTCATAGGCACCTTGCTTTATCTATATAAACTATATGCACGATAATGATTGGAGTTTATAATGATGAAATATTTATTATCCTTATTAGCCCTTTTAGCCGGCAGCGGCGTTGCCATGCAGAGCCAAATCAATGGCGAGCTCGGAAAAAGAATTGGTCCTTTAGAGGCATCTCTCATCTCCTTTACCGCCGGAACCATTGTCTTAATTATTCTTGTCCTCCTGTTCGGAAAAGGCGGTTTTCCACCAATCACAACGGTGCCAAAATGGCAATTAACCGGGGGATTATTCGGAGCCTTCTTTGTGGCGGCCATTACTCTCTGTGTGCCAAGAATCGGGGTCTCCTTAACACTCCTTATCGCTATTACCGGCCAGATTATCATTGGAGCAGTCATTAATCATTATGGGCTGTTTGGAGCTGCCGCAGCGCCCATCAGCATGCAAAAGCTCGCAGCCATTGGCTTAATGCTTGCTGCCATTGCTATTTATAACGCATAAAGAAATAGGCTGGAAAACAAAATTTCTGTCTCCCAGCCTATTATTCATTCCTTGTCACCTGTTAAACCATACAGATTTCATTGTCATCTTTATTTTCTTTCTTCCATTGAATCTTCTCAGCCAAATCAAGAAGGCAAGTACAGCAGCTGTCAATCCATAGAACATAAAATCATTTATCCCACTGGACATTAATCCTGCTGGCACTAAGGCAAGCAAAAAGAAATAAATAAAATTGCCCAATGCGGTTCCAATAGTAAAACCCTTAAGCCCAATAGTGCTTAAGCCGCCCAGGATATTAATGAGACTGGTAGGAATAAAAGGAAGCACCCTCGCTGAAAAGACAAACATAAAGCCCCTCTCTTCCATTCTTCTCAGCTGCTTGGCACTGATTCTCTTTGAAACAAAGTCACTGAATAAATAACGAACGGCCAAAAAGATAATAACAGCGGCAATCACACTTGTGAACCAGCTCCATAAAAAGCCGTTCAAAAAACCAAAAAGAGCAATATTTATGGTAATCACCAAAATCAGCGGAATCACCGTAAAAGAATTCTGAATGACCATTATGACAAGCATCAAGCTGTATGCATAAAGCCATGAATCTGCCAATGAGGCGCGAATATATTGAATGTCACCAGCCTTAACGGCTTTAAAGAGGAGACTTTTAGTGATGGAATCAAAAAAGCTGACAAAGAGGATAACAGCTATGGCAAGAAAAAGGACCTTCCAATTGATATATTTATCGATCTTAAGTCTGTTCATTCATCACCATTTCTTTCCCGCCTTGCGAGGAAGTATTGTCATATACGAGGAAATCTCCATCTCAATGCATATAACAGTTTAACATGGTGTCCTACATAATTAGGCACGTATATATTTCCCAATATGATTATTCCATACCTTTTATACTCATAATAATCCCATTTTTACCAATACCCCTTCGACAATCCTTTTTAAACCTTTTATTTTTGCAATAGATTACTTACCTTATCAATTACCTGTTCCAGCTTTTCAGCATTTTTCCTGTATGCCTTCTTTACCTCATCCTCTTTTTCAGAAAGGGAGAACCACTCAAAATCATTCCGGCATTTATGCATGGCAGCTAATAATACTTGCTTATCCTCTGAATGTCCCTTTTGGGAATCATCATATAAATCAGCCTTAAACTCACCAGATGCATTCACCTGTCCAATAAATACATCTTCATCTGATACACCTTGAGCCTTTAGCTGCTTCTTTAGCCATGCCTTGCTTTTCCCCGCACGCTCTAATGATTCATCCAAAATAACGCCATCCATGATCACCGTGTGAGACTTCCCCTCGTTCGTTACATATAACTGAATGTCCTTCGGTGTCAACGGACGATTTTCTTTTTTAAGCAAGACACTTAAAGATCCATTTGCTTCAAGAACGGCATACTCAACCTCAGAAAGGTCGAAGACACCTTCCTTTCTCATCATTTCGAGGAATTCATCAATGGTTACTTTCTCTTTTCTCAAGTTTTCCTCAAGTACCTTGCCTTTTTCGATAAAGGCAGTCCCTCTCCCGTCAAGGAAATTGCGCATGGATTTGCTTTTCATCGTAATGAAGCTGGAGGCATAGGGAATAGATGCAGTAGCCAGCATAGCGATAACCCCCAGATAAAATTTTTCACGTAAGTTAATAACGAGCTCAGCGCCTATATTTCCGATTGTAATCCCTGTCACATATTCAAACATCGATAATTGAGCAATCTGCTTTTTGCCCAGTATCTTTGTAATAATAAACAGAATAATCATAAAGAGAATTGATCTTAATACTACATGAATCCAATCCGGCATCTTCTCACATCCTTATGAGACGCATTGGGTCACCCAAGCGTCTCCAGTCTTTTTTTCGTATCTTCACGAATATCACTAATCATCCGCATGGCATCCCGATAGGTCCTCGCGTCTTCTGCATTGTCGGCACGCTCTGCTTCCTTCTGCAGCCCTGTCTCAATTGCCTTTAATTTGGCCAGACAAATGCTCAACTCATATTTCAATGTCATATCAAGGCTCCTTTGTCATTTAGTATGGAACGGATTGATTAAGCTATTCATCATAAAAAACAGCATACAAAAAAAGCCCTCCTATGCTAGGAGAGCTTTCCACTTATTCATATATATTATGTTCAGCAATTCTTGCCAAAGCATCCATGTCTTTCACGAATAATTTTCCGCCGGTCCGGTCAATAACACCGTCCATACATAATTTCTTGAGTACCCTGTTCAAATGACGATAGCTCGTACCAATCATATCAGCAATATCTGTCAGACTGGATCCATGAGTAATGTCATGAAAAAAGGACTTATCTTCATACGGATTGGTGATGGACAATAAATAACTAGCTACCCTGACCTCCACTGGATATAGAAGATTAAAGGTTACAGCATTCGTTTTATCACTGAATTTCCTTGTGACTGCCTTAAGCATGAAATGAAGAAATGCGGGGTCATCCCCAATCTTTCTTCTGATTGTCTCATAGGATACCTTCAGAGCTTTGCAATCAGTGACCGCTTCCACCGTATGATGAACAATTGGATTATGCACATATTCGA
The DNA here is from genome assembly GCF_051873915.1 of Pradoshia sp. Classification (NCBI taxonomy): domain Bacteria; kingdom Bacillati; phylum Bacillota; class Bacilli; order Caryophanales; family Bacillaceae; genus Pradoshia; species Pradoshia sp. The sequence goes on along the minus strand of NZ_JBJEFJ010000065.1, from coordinate 28,123 downwards.
TATCTCCAATAATTTCCAAAGCCTTTTGAAAGCGGAGAATCAATCTCTTGTCATCTGAAGTCGCGGCATAAATCTTCACTTTCCCTTCGACAATCAGATACATATATTTCATTTCCTCGCCCTTCAAACATAGGATATCTCCTTTAGGGATATAAACCTGCTCGAAATCATCCTCATTCAAACCTGAAAATATCTTTTCTAATCCAAATTTCTCCAAGTATGACGAAATCTCTATTTCTGCTGCATTCATGCTGTCTATTCACCTATTCCTGCTTCACTAATTATAGTCAGTATAAAGGGAATACCCTCGAAGGGTAAACGGACAACTATTGCCAAATGAATTGCGTGACTTTTCATGTTAATTTTACTTTTTATAAATAGCTCCATATAGGACATATGTCCTTGTTCGACATCGGGGTTTGCCATTATTATTCATAAGGGCCATCAAACATGGACTTAAATGGCTTCAAATAAAATAAAGAAAATGAGAGGAAAGATACAACCGTGAGTGTAATTATATCATTAATTGGCATAATTCTTTTATTAGGTACTGCATACCTAATGTCAAATGATAAAAAGAACGTTAATGTCAAGGCTGTCGGTGTTATGTTCGTTATTCAAGCTGTGTTTACTTGGTTGCTTCTAGGTACATCAGGAGGCTTAAAGGTAATTGATGTCATTTCATCCGGCTTCAATAAATTATTAGGATATGCCACTGAAGGCGTTGACTTTGTTATTGGAGGCTGGATTCCTGAAGGTGGTTCACCTTTCTTCGTGAATGTCTTGCTGCCAGTTATTTTTACATCTGCATTATTATCCTTGTTAACTCACTTGAAAGTACTTCCATATTTAATTAAATACATTGGGGGTCTCATTTCTAAAGTAACTGGGTTACCCCAAATCGAGAGTTTCAATGCAGTCAATTCCATGTTCTTTGGTCAATCAGAGTCTATCCTTGCTATTAAATCATCCATTAACAACTTAAATAAAAATCGTTTGTTTATCGTTTCAACATCTGCTATGGCAAGTGTATCGGCTGCGCTTATCGCTTCATATATGACAATGCTTCCAGCTAAGTATGTATTGATTGCCGTAGTTCTAAACGTGTTCAGTGCTTTGATTCTTTCATCTATCATCGCTCCAGTAATCGTTTCAAAAGAAGAGAACGAAATTGTTATTGAAGACATGATTCATTCTAAAAACATCTTTGATGCCATCGGTATGGGCGCCCTTGATGGAGGTCGAGTTGTCCTTGTCGTAAGTGCAATGCTGATTGGGTATTTAAGTTTGCTTGCCTTATTAAATGGCATTTTTGACGGACTTATTGGCATCGACCTTACAACAATTGTAGGATACATCTTCTCTCCAATCGCCTTCTTAATGGGTGTTCCAGCGGATGAGATGCTTCAAGCAGGGTCAATTATGGGTACAAAATTAATCTCGAATGAGTTTGTTGCAATCCTTGACTTCCAACCAATTATGGGGGAACTTTCTGATAAAACAGTAAGTATCTTATCCACATTCTTAATGTCCTTCGCAAACTTCAGCTCAATTGGAATCGTCGCTGGCGCTGTACAAGCCGTCAACGGTTTCAAAGCAAAAGAAGTTAGCTCTTTCGGATTGAAAATGTTATTAGTTGCGACAATGGCTTCCATCTTGTCTGCAACACTTGTAGGTTTGTTCAACTAATATCTATTTATTAAGCTGGCGGGAATTTCCCGCCAGCTTTTTTTCATGAAAAGGACATAACAAGGTTACCCTACAAACAAAAGAGGTGAGAACAATGGGCAAAGACAGACAAGAGAAAAAACTGCGGTCTTCGAAAAGAGTAGAATCTGACCGTGATCAAGCATTAAATAAAAAAGGAGCCACAAGGCTCGACACACCGGAAGAAGCACGTGATGATCAATAAACTGTTTCAAAGCATACTATTCATGATCATCGGCGGCAGTGCTTATATGGGCATCGAATGGCTTTGGAGGGGATACTCACATTGGTCTATGGGGGTACTAGGCGGCATTTGCTTCATCATTGTCGGAAGCATGCACATCTTACGGCTCCCTCTACTCGGCCAAGCTATCGCAGGCTGCCTGATGATTACACTGCTAGAGCTCATCACAGGCCTCATTCTGAATGTATGGCTTCAATGGGGGATTTGGGATTACAGCCACCTTCCTTACAATCTATTCGGGCAAATCTGTTTACGATATGCCTTTCTTTGGCTGCCTTTATCATTGGCCGCCATCCCGCTTTATCACGAGCTGCGCTGCCTGCTTTTCCGCCTGGAAAGACCAAAATACCGCATCATTTAAAATAGGAGTCTTTAATCGGCTAGCCGATCAAAGACTCCTACTCCACACAAAAAGTCTCCTTGAATTGTTCTTCCGTCATAATGGGAATACCCAGCTTTATCGCTTTCTGATATTTTGTCGTTCCAACTCCATTCTTACCCATTAACAAAAAATCAACCGTCTTTGTCACTGTGCCGGCCAAAGTTCCTCCCAAAGCTTCTATATCCTTTCTGAAATCATATCTTCTCTTAGACAATACGCCTGTAATGACAACCGTTTTGCCATCTAATCGGCTTTTGCCAAGAAAAGGATTGTATAGAAGTTCCTTTCCTCCAGTCTGAAGAAGCACTCCTTCTATCTCGTAGCCTGTATCATAAGCTAACAATGCCTCACACTCAGGGATAATCTCCTGAAAGGTATCAACAGTATATACACGATGGTATGGAACAAGAAAACCAAGCTTCCTAAGAAACGGCAGCTCCACACAGGCAGAATGGCCCCATTTCACCATGAGCCTTCTATTCTGCCGTATCTCTCGATTGCTCTCATCATTTAGCAAATCGGCCTCTGGATGTTTCTCTTGAAAAGATGCCGTAAAAAATAAACAGCCCTTCACCGACAACGGCTCTTCAAAGGCAATAAAACGCGGCACATCAAAGCTTAATGCGAGTTGGGAAGTAATCTCCTTCACTCCCATCAATTCATCAGCCATACAAGCATATTGAAAACATCCCTGTTCATAATGCAGTTCTGCCTCTATTCCTTTTGGCAGCAGCTGCATTATGACCGGCTCGTTTATAGACGTTAACTCATTCAAGAGCACCTCTTGTTCTTGGATTAAAAAAGGGGGGTTATTCTCAGAATAAATCATCTCTCCGGTAAATCGCCTCATGTCCTTTTCGGCTGGTGAATCATCAAGAATAAACTCAGGATAGGATTTCTCCCATTTAGCGAGCTCTTGGTTCAATCTGATATAAGCTGCATCCATAGGGCTGCTTGCCTTCATCTGTTCCCGTATGCTGAATATCCGCCCCTTTATCTCCTTCATTCGTTCCATAAAATCTATATCCTCATTTCAACATAGTGTTTATCTTATTGTACAAGGAAAAGGAATGGATACAGCCTAATAAAAATTGGCAGGAAACAAAGACAGACAGATTAGCCCCATCTAAAAGAGCCCATCTGCCTGTCATCTCACGAGATATATTCACCATCCGGCGTTGGTTTCATCTTCACTAAATAGTATAGCTGCACAAACACTAAAATCCCATTCAACAGCCATATACTCAAGGCATCAATCGACATCCCGTAAATAACAAACAAAACCGCTCCAAAAATATTGACCATCCGAATCTTCCGTTCGCCTGTTAATACAAACGAGAGCAGCACCAATATTCCTGCAAGGATTCCAATTAATTCGACCATTCTCGATTGCCTCCCTCTCTATGTGAGCATATGAATATCAGGGCATAAGGCCCCCTTAAGTTATGTTTAATGTCGCCTATCAGCCATAAACTATACATTCTAGATTATGAACTCGGTCCTTAATATATAGCTGGCTAAAGCATTCCATTCTGTCGCACAAAAAGGGACGCAGATCGCCCGCGTCCCGATTAAAGTATTCATTCGTTACTCAATAATGGTGTTTTTCTATAGGCTGGGCTTAACTCACTCCACACGTCGAAAAGATTACCGTCCAGATCAGCAAAAACAAAATTTCTGCCAGCATGTCCCCTGTCCTCAATCTCACCGACAGGCATTTTCCGTCGGATGAAATCCTCCCGAAGATCCGTAAGCGCTCTCTCCCCATCAACTTCAAAGGTGAGGATAAAACGCTTTTCCCCATTAATATCAGTGAAATTTACGCTTTGTCCAGCACTTGCCTTCAACAGGAAGAAACTTAATCCTGCCAGATTTACAATGGCTTTTTCTTTATCAAGATACTTTAATTCAGCCCCAAGGTGATTAACATACCACTTCTGCGAACGGTCTGGATCTGTTACAGGAATATAGATTGTACCTACTCTGTTTAGTTTTTCGTTCATGCTTATTCATCCCCTTATTCTCTGTTCTACTATAATAATTCTCTCCTTTACTCAAATATTCCTTCCCATAAGTAAAAAAAATGAAGCAGTGGAAAAACCCGCTTCATTTCACTTTCACCCGTAATAATCGCATGCTATTAAGCGTTACAATCAAAGTCGCACCCATATCGGCAAAAATGGCAATCCAAAGGGTAAGCCAGCCTGGTATGACAAGAACTAGCGCCAATGCCTTTATAGCAAGTGAGAAGGTGATATTCTGTTTAATAATTTTGAGTGCTTTCCGGCTCAGCTTGATCGTGTAAGGAAGCTTATCAAGATCATCTGCCATTAAGGCAATGTCCGCAGTTTCAAGTGCTGTATCTGTTCCAGCTCCCCCCATGGCAACACCGACACTTGCGGCAGCTAAGGCGGGGGCATCATTAACACCATCGCCAATCATGGCCACATGTTCATAATCCTTTCGCAGGTCCTTGATAAAGTTTAATTTTTCTTCCGGAAGCAATTCAGCACGGACATCTGTTACACCAACTTGTTTAGCAACAGCCTCCGCCGTACGTGTATTATCACCAGTCAGCATGACCGTTTTTTCAATACCGGCTCGATGCAGCCTATCAATGGCCAATCCTGCCGATTCCCTTACACGGTCAGAAACGGCGATTAACAGCATAACTGCATCATCGGATGCCAAGATCATGACTGTCTTGCCTTCAGCTTGCAGTCCGCTGATTTGACTGTTTACTTCATCTGAAAGGAAAACGGACATCTTTTCCTTAAAGAGACCAGGACTGCCGACGTAATAACGGTTTCCGTTAATGACAGCAGAAATCCCCTTGCCTGTAATGGATTGCACATCATCTGTCTTATGAATATCGATATCCAGATTTAACGCTTTTGCTTTTTCGACAATTGCGGCAGCTAAGGGATGCGCAGAGCCTTTTTCGATTGCAGCCGCGATAGAAAGAGCTTGTTCTTCATCACTATCATAAGCAATAATATCTGTAACTGCCGGCTTGCCTTCTGTAAGTGTACCTGTCTTGTCAAACGCAATCACCTTTAAATGCCCTGCTTCCTCTAAATGAATGCCACCCTTAATGAGCACGCCGTTTCTTGCCGCATTGCCAATTGCTGTCACGACAGCGACCGGAGTAGAAACAATAAGCGCACACGGGCATCCGACTACCAATGCAGCGAGCCCTTGGTAAATCCATACACCCCACTCGCCGTCCATTAGGAGGGGCGGGACAATCATAATCAGAAAAGCTGCAGCCATAATAGCTGGTGTATAGTACTTCGCAAATTTATCCACAAAAGCCTGTGAAGGAGCTTTTTCTGCCTGCGCATCCTCAACTAATTGGATAATCTTCGCGATTGTTGTGTCTTCAACGCGTTTGGTAACCTCAATTTCCAATAATCCTTCTTCATTTAAGGTCCCAGCATAAACCTCATCCCCAACACTCTTATGGACGGCAATGCTTTCTCCGGTTATTGCTGCCTGGTTTAAAGAAGAGCTTCCCTTCTTCACCACTCCATCCATCGCAACCTTCTGTCCTGGTTTAACAATCATGACATCGTGAAGCTCAATATCATCAACTGGCAGGATCATTTCCTGATTCCCACGGCGGATTAGCGCCTCACTCGGCGCTAGATTCATTAGAAGCTCAATAGATTGACGCGCCTTATCCATGGAATAACGCTCCATCGCCTCACTGATGGCAAAGAGAATGACAACAATCCCTCCTTCTCTCCACTCTCCAATAATGGCAGCCCCGATAATCGCAATTGTCATCAGCGTATTCATATCAAAGATTAGCTTGCTTAAATTCTTCAATCCTGTCCAGAACAAGGAGGATCCGCCAAGGGCTATCGCGATGAAAAAGCCAATTGTTGGGTAGATATGCCCCTCACCATATTTAGCTGATAATACAAGGCTTATGAGTAAGATAAAGGCAGAAGCATATACCTTCCAATTCTCTTTCTGTTTCCAAAACGGTACACGTTCAATTCGTTTTTCTTTTTCATCCCTTATTTTCAGATGCTCAAATGCGCCTGCCCTTTCAATTTCCTCGACAGTGGCTGCTCCTTCTACATAAATCTTTGATGCGCCAAAATTGATTTTAGCATCTGTTACGCCATCGATATTCTTCACATTATCCTCAAATATCTTGGCACAGTTTGCACAGCTTAGCCCTTCGATTCGAAATGTTTTCCCTTTAGGATTATTTAGTTGATGCTCTGCCATTTTCCTTCACCTCTTTTTTATGCGCAAGCGCCACCATCATGATTTGCTTAATATGCTCATCATCCAACGAATAGAAGACAAGCTTCTTCTCTTTGCGGTACTTTACAATCCCTTGCTTATAGAGGTTCCTCAAATGGTGGGATGTATTCGCAACCGTTGCCCCAATAATATTGGAAAGGTCGCATACACATAATTCATCCTCACAGCAAAGTGCATAAACAATCTTTGCCCGATTCTCATCAGCAAGTGCCTTAAACAATTGCTTTACACCGGCTATATTCTCTTGCTGTATTTTCTGCTGTACTTGAATAACCTTCGGCTCACTATAACAATATATCTCACACGCATCCTTCTCGTTCATAAAATATCACTCATTTCATTCAAGCATCTATTTGATTATATGTATATTATATCATTGCTCGGCTTAGTCATTCAAATGTTTACTTGAATGTTAAAAAGTATAGAGGCTGGGAAAAAACGAAATAAATGATCCTCAGAAACGAATGGTTGTCACTTATTCTTCCAATTCAATAGCAGTTGGGAATATACGATCGTTCCATTCCGCAAAATGCACTCGCTTTCCGCGGGGAGGAAGGCTTGAGCCTCCTCGTCGCTTACGCCTGCAGGGTCTCAGCCTTTCCTCTACTTCCCGCTGGAGTCGAGTGCTTTTTGCTCCAGTCCACTAGTCACTAATAGTAGAAAGCCACAATCAATTCATGCATGAAAAACCACAAATAAAGACCCGAATAATTTGACGATAAATTTATTCCTTTATCGTCTAATTATTCGAGTCTATCACTGACTGAAATCCTTTTTTCCCAGCCTCTTTTCCTCTCTGAATAACTCCTATGTTTAGCATCCAAGAGGCTTGTTTCAGCACCTTTACTCTTTTGCGTAGTCCCCCTGCCGAAGCGCCGTCTTCAGGATCTTTCCAGAAGCATTTTTTGGCAAGGTCTCAATAAATTCTACATACCGAGGCTTTTTATAAGAAGAGACGCATAACCGGCAATGGTCAATTACATTTTGCTCTGATAATTCATATCCAGGCTTCAGGACAATAAAGGCTTTTACGCTTTCTCCCCAATCAGCATCCGGTACTCCGATAACGGCAGCTTCTAAGACTGCTTCATGCTGATAGAGAGCTTCCTCAATTTCTTTTGGATAAATATTTTCGCCGCCGCTAATAATCATATCCTTCTTGCGATCAACGATATAGATGAAACCCTCCTCATCCATCCTGACCAAATCACCACTATGAAACCAGCCGCCCCTGAAGGCTTCCTTTGTTCCTTCCAGGTTGCGGTAATACTCTTTCATCATTGTCGGGCCCTGATAAACAATTTCTCCGACTTCTCCAATAGGTACATCGTTCATCTCTTCATCCACAATTCGTATCCGGACGTTGATTGACGGTCTCCCGACTGAATCAGTCTTTCGAAGCGTATCTTCACCAGTTAGGTAAGTGGTCGTCGGGCTCATCTCCGTTTGACCGAATGCTTCATTTAATTGAGCGTTTGGGAAGGCGTTCATGATTCCTTTCTTAATCTCAAGCGGGCAGATTGCACCTCCAATTGCACAGACCTTCATGGACGAGACATCATAATCGTTGAAGTTGGGCACTTGAAGCAGGAAATTCCACATCGAAGGCACAAGAAACATCGAATTGATGCCTTCTCTTTCAATCGTTTCAAGAATTTGTACAGGCTGATATTCACGCTGGATATGCATCGTTCCTTGCATCAAACATGTAATCGCAATATGGGCCAGTCCAGCTACATGAAATAAAGGCGGGACAATTAGAAGCTTTGTTCCCAAAGGCGAAGGGGAATGATACATTTTATTTTGTGCATTCATATAAAGGTTTTTATGACTTAGGACAGCTCCCTTCGGCTTCCCCGTCGTGCCTGAGGTATAGATGATAACATGGGCGTCATCATCCCTGAGGTCCACAGGAAGCTCCGCCGCCATACCAATTTGATTGTAGGAAATCCAGCCTTTCGGCAAGCTTGCTGTACCATTGACAATATAATGCTCTACCATTGGCAGCTGCTCGCTGATAGAATGAATCATTTCTACATACTCCGCCTCTATAAAGAGCATCCGTGCCTCCGATTGATTGATAATAAAGATGAGCTCATTCGGCACAAGACGGAAATTAACAGGCACAAGCACCGTCCCGCTTAGGCTGGCACCAAAATAGACATCAATGAATTCAAGGTTATTCTTGAACAAGCAAGCAATATGATCACCCTTACGGATACCCTGTGATAGAATCCATCCAGCAGCAGAGCTTGCCTTTTTGAGTGTCTCCTCATAGGTCAACCGTTTCTCTTCAAAGACAAATGCCTCTTGCTTTGGCACATTGTGAGCCGCACATTTTAATGCCTCGCCGATTAATAATTGCTGACTGAGTGAGGAATATTCATTCATGGCTTTCACATCCTTATAGTCCCATTCTCTTTGCAATAATCACCTTCATTATTTCATTTGTGCCTGCAAAAATTGGAGAAACAGCAATATCACGGTATCGGCGCGCAATTTTATATTCCTCCATATATCCATACCCACCATGAAGCTGCATGCATTTCGGCGCATTTCTCCTCGCCATATCTGTGATCCACCACTTGGCCATTGAAACCTCTGTTTCAATTTGATCGCCATTGATATGCCGTGCAATTAACTGATTAAGGAAGTTCCTTCCGAGCTGAACCTCTGTTGCGATTTCAGCCAGAACGAATTGTGTGTTTTGAAATTTCGCTATTGACCTTCCAAATGCTTCCCGCTCCTTTACGTAGGAAAGCGTTAATTCCAGCATATCTTCAGCAGCCACTTGGCCCCCAATGGCTGCAAGCAGCCGTTCCTGCTGGAGATTCTCCATTAGGTATTTAAAGCCATCCCCTTCATTGCCAAGCAAATTCTCCGCTGGAACCCTGACATTCTCGAAGACGAGCTCTGCGGTATCCTGTGCATGCATTCCAACCTTGCGAAGCTTGCGCCCACGGGAGAAACCCGGAATATTCTTCTCAACAATCAGCAGGCTGATGCCTTTGTGAGCAGGCTTGATGTTCACATCTGTTTTACATGCGACTATAATAAGATCTGCATGTATTCCATTGGTGATGAATGTTTTCTGACCGTTGATGACATATTCATCGCCATCCTTCACAGCAGTTGTCTTAATGCCAGCCAAATCCGATCCTGTCCCAGGCTCCGTCATCGCAATCGCTGTGATGATTTCTCCGCTTACACAGCCAGGCAGGTATTTTTTCTTTTGCTTTTCTGTTCCGAAAGATTCGATATAAGGAACCATGATACCACTATGGGCACCAGGTCCTGCCATACCTCCGCCAATTCTTCCTGTTTCCTCGGACAGAATGGCAGAGAATCCAAAATCACCGCCTGCTCCGCCATATTCTTCACTGACAGAAGGGCATAGAAATCCATTTTCCCCCATCATCAGCCAGAATTCTCTCGGTACAAGCCGTTCTTCCTCCCACTGTTCGAAATAGGGCAGACATTCCTTTTCCAAGAACCTCCGCAAGGAATCACGAAACATCACATGCTCATCTGTATAATACGGCCGCTCTTTCTTCTGCTTGTCTGATACCGCTGCTTTTGCCATAGCATCTTCCTCCTTTTCTTTCTATACTCAGTCAAGAGACGTCATTCAATTATTTAAAGCCTCCTTCGGCTATTACCTAAGATAAATGCAATATTCATGCCAAAGTATAAACAAGGAAGAGTGCAGGACCCTCCTGCAGAGAGTTTCTTGATTTCCATACATTCCGCTATAAGTCTGTCTGATACTAAAACACTTGTGTATCCATTTTTTACATGCACTTGAAATATTGTCTTTCCGGAAAGACTATGACAGTATAAAGGCAGAGAAAACATAGAGAATGAAAGGCGGCATCGAATGCCGCTTGTCTCGAAACAGTAACGGAGGAATTACGATGGAAAACTTACCAAATTGCCCGAAATGCGGCTCAGAATACACATACGAAGACGGAAATATGCTTGTATGTCCGGTTTGCGCACATGAATGGACACTTGAATCCGAGGAAAGCAATGAAGATGTAAAAATCATCAAAGATGCAAACGGCAATGTTCTTAATGACGGTGACACTGTATCTGTCATTAAAGACTTGAAGGTAAAGGGCAGCTCCTCTGTCATCAAAATCGGCACGAAAGTGAAAAATATTCGTCTCGTTGACGGCGATCATGATATTGATTGCAAGATCGAAGGTTTTGGTGCTATGAAGCTCAAATCAGAATTCGTGAAGAAAATCTAAAAAAAACACCTGCCAGCAATCAAGCTGACAGGTGTTTTTTTACATCAATTATAAAACAATCATCCCTCTTTAAAGGTGCGGCTTGATTCATTTACTTGATCGTAAAGCTCGGACATAACGATATCATTATCCATCAAGACATAACCATGACACTTCATCAATCTATCTTCAAGCGTTTCAGGGAGACGGTCCTCGTCGTAAGAGCAGACTAAATATAAACCGAGTTCACTGACAATCTTATCTGCCTCACATTCAAATTCTTCAAGAATCGGGATAATCCCCTCCTGATGTCCCCACTCTACATGAGCCCATATCCTAAACGAAATTCTTTCATCAAAAAACGGCTGCAATGTTCTTGATAAATGGTCAAAGATAACAGCCGGCTGAAAACTGCCCGTTGAAACATAATAGCTGAAATTATTGATCATATGAATACAGCCAAGCTGCTCACTCGTCAATCTTCTCTTAAGTTCCGTACGGAGCTTCATCATAATCCGTTCACTTTCAATTAACAGCACATGATCCCCTTGTTCTAAGGCAGAATCAATAAAAGCGATTAAATTGCATAAGTACGTATCTTGTTCTTGAATTTTATAAAAAATGTGAACACCATTCTCTTCGTGAATCTTCTTGTTCAGCTTCGAGAATTTCCGTTTTAGCAGATTAATCACGTCCTTAATATCCATTAGGATATTTTTATAACAATAGTGTAACATTTCCAATTAGCAATATGTTCTTTTTCAAGGAAAAAGATTGAACATCCGGCAAATTTTCTTACACATAAAAAATGGATATACCCGTTGCAGGTATATCCATTTGAATCTATTTCATTCTTAATAGGCTGTCCATCCGCCGTCTACTGCCAAAACGGTACCATTCACAAAGCTTGAATCATCTGATCCAAGGAACAAAGCGGCTTGGGCAATTTCTTCTGGTTGGCCTGCACGAGGATTAATTCCCATACCTGCCTGCTGTCTAGATGCCCCAAATTTATCAATATTGGTCATGGAAGCCTGAATATTTGTCATAACAGCCCCCGGAGCAATTGCGTTGCAGCGGATTCCTTTTTGAGCGTACATATAGCCAGTATTTTTCGTAAAGCCGATAACAGCATGCTTAGAGGCTGTATAAGCTGCACCCGCTCTTCCTCCGTATAGACCTCCGGCAGATGCCACGTTTACAATGACACCGCTTTCTTTCTCAAGGAAAATTGGAATGACCTTTCTTGTCGCACGCATAACACTTGTCGTGTTAACGGCAAAGATACGTTCCCATCTATCATCAACAATATCCCCAGCTGGTTCAAATCCGTCCATGATTCCCGCATTATTCACAAGAATATCAACCGTTCCGTATTTATCTACTGCTGTATCTACAAGTGTCTGAATATCCTCTTCCACAGCTACATTTGTTTTGATCGCTAGAGCTTCCCCGCCTGCTGCCTTAATTTCTTCAACCGTTGCATTTGCTCCATCCAAATTCAAGTCAGAAACGACTACTTTTGCACCCTCTTTTGCATACAACATAGCGATTTGTTTCCCCATGCCTGATGCAGCGCCAGTAACTATTGCTACTTTCCCTTGAAGTTTCATCGTCGATTTCCCCTTTTCACATAAGTATACAAATGTTGAAAAATATACATCTGTCTCTTTTTAGTATAGAATTTAACCAAATAATCTTCAATATTCAAAAAACTCCTGTTTGTTGACTAATAGACAGAAGATATAATTTTGTTGATTATTTTTACAATTTTCTACAAAAGGAGGCATATTCTCTATGACTGTTGACAGAAGGGTTTCTAAATCAAAGCATGCATTAAAACAAGCTCTCATTACTTTAATGGATCAAAAGCCGTTTAAACGGATTACCATCTCAGAAATAGTTGAATTAGCCGATTTAAACCGGGGCACGTTCTACAAGCATTATCAAGACAAGGAAGATTTATTAAATGACTTGATTAATGATGTCTTTTCAGATTTGACGGATTCCTATCGAGCGCCGTATCATAATCAATCAACCTTCTATTATGATCGTCTTAGTGCATCAGCTATCAAAATCTTTGATCATGTCGCCAAGTATTCGACCTTCTACACTATTGTCATCCACGATGATGCCCTTCCTGGTTTTCTGAACAAGATTGGCGAATTGCTCAAGGATTTATCCATCTCTGATCATATAAAGGATTTTGACGATCCTGTCATTGACCATGAGTTAATGGCAAGCTATCAATCTTATGCTATTTTGGGATTAATTGTTGAATGGGTGAAAGGAGGGTTTAAGTATACTCCCTCCTATATGGCTACCCAGCTGTTATACATCCTGGCAAAGGAATCTCCCATTAAGCCAAAAACATGAGGGCAGGGAAAACCCTGCCCCATGAAAGCCTCATTCCTCTGGTGTGACAACAGATGTAGTCACATATTTATCATAGAAGGCTGCGAGCGATGTTAAGATATATGGTGTTAAGTAAATATTTATCGCAAAGAATAAGGCAAGCCCAATCAACGCCAGTATCGTTCCACTCGCTATACCTATAGCCATGAGCCCGGCTGATTCCACAATCCCTGCTATACCTACTTGAGCGATCATCAAAACAATTCCAGCTCCGATAAGCACCCATGGAAGAATGACATATCCTATAAAGGATAAGATCAATTTAAACAAATCAAATTTCTTGCCGTACATCAATCGTTGGCTTTCCTTTATCGCTTCACTTGCGGTCATTTCCGGATGATCGCGCAGCACGAACATCGTCATCGAATAAGATAAACCTTTCACTATCCCAGGAATGATCAATAATAATGACCAGAGAAATGTATAAAGGTAAACAAGCAGCATGGCCGTCAATGTACGGACATAGTCTTTTCTAAAAGTGTCAAATAAATGGGAGTAGGTCAATGTTTCGCCTCTTTCCACATCCTGAAAGAACCATAATTGCCCTACAGACAATGGAACGGAAATAAAGAGCAAGAGAATCCAATAAACATAGTAGTTATCCTGCGCTAATGCATCAATAGCTGACGTAATTAAAGCAACGGTAAAGAAAACCCCAATTGCTAAACCCCAATGACCTTTTAGTTTATTTCTTGCAATCTGTCTATAATCCTTAGCAGCAAATTCCATCTTCCTTCCTCCTCCTTTCTATGGTATGATTATATATTAAAATAATATTTTGATATTTTCAAATATAGTGTCTACTCTTTGAAAATCAACTTTTAAAATAATATAAATATACTAATTCCTTTTGGATACATGTAAAGCACATAACAAAAAAACCCGGAGATTCTGCCTCCGGGCCTGTTACGCTCACTTATTCCTTTTCTCCTACTTCGCAGCCATCACCTGTACAAACATCACCATTTGGTTCTATCTCGTATTCAGAAGGGAGATGATTTTCTTCCTTCCACACACGGTCAAGTGTTTCCTGGAACAGCTCAAGCGGCTGTGCACCACTAATGGCATATTTGCGATTAAAGACAAAAAACGGAACCCCTCTGACTCCAAGGGTCTGTCCCTCCAGTTGATCGCGGCGCACTTCATCTAGATAGGCATCACTTGATAGAACCTGCTCTGCCTGTACACGATTTAATCCCGCTTCCTCTGCAAGCCGTAACAGATTTTCCTTTTTGCCGATGAATACTGACTCGGTAAAATGAGCCTTAAAAAGACGCTCTGTATAAGCCGATGCCAATCCTGCTGTTTCTGCATATTTCAGCAGGCGATGAGCATCAAGGGTATTTGTTTGTTTCATAGAATCAAATTGATAATCAAGGCCAACCGAAGCAGCATGTGCCTTCACACGCTCATTCATGGCTGAGGCTTCCTCGACTGAAACCCCCATTTTGCCAGCAAGCATTTCATGTACAGCAATTCTTTCGTCACTTTCCACATCAGGATGCAATTCATAGCTTTTGTAAATAACCTCAATCTGTTCTTTATGGTTAAAAGCTGCAATTGCTTGGTCAAGCAGGCGTTTCCCAATATAACAAAACGGACAAATAAAGTCTGACCATATTTCTATCTTCATTTCGATATCCCACCTGTCTATCTAGCATTATCTGGTATCTACTCTCACAATAGTAGAGATATCAAAAAGAATCAATTGTTTAGCTTAAAGCAGCCCGACCATCTGAAGACCGTGCAGAATCCCCTCTTCATCAACCGGCTTTGTGATGTATTTTGCTACAGCCTTCACACGCTCTACAGCATTGCCCATGGCTACGCTATTTTCAATACGTGTGAGCATCTCGATATCGTTCAGTCCGTCTCCAAAGGCATATTGACGTTCTTTTGCAAAGCCAAGCCGTTCTGTTATTTTCTCAATCCCTCTCGCTTTGGAGCCTCCTTGTGGAAGAATATCTACAGAGAATGGGTGCCATCTAATGAAATCGAAATCCTTAAAGGTCTCCTCATAGAATCGTTCCTCACCCTCTGGACAAAAGAGAAGTGATTGATACAATTCCCTGCCCTGGTAGTAGTGCGGGTCATGGGTTGGAAAGACATCAAGCTTAAGCTCGCTGATGCTCTCTGTAATATAATTATGCTCTGGCGGAACATTTGCTTTCATGTCCTCATGGTCCATATAAACGATCGGATGCTCCCGCTCAAGCGCACTTTTCGTCAATTGTTCAAGTGCTGAGATCTTCAATGGATTCGCATAAATTACTTCATTCTGAAGAACGACATACTGTCCGTTATAGCTGACATATGTCTCAATTTCGAGTTCCCGGCGCAAGCTCTCAAACATGAACGGAGCTCGGCCCGTCGCAATCGCCACTTCATGTCCCTTCTCCTTCAATGCGAAGACAGCCTTCTTAGTCGAAAGCGGCAATTCCTTTTCATGGTCTAATAATGTACCATCAATATCAAAAAATATGACACTTTTTTCTTTCATCCTTATTCCTACTTTCTACAGCGATTCTGTTAAACTGTGCCCCGTTCAATCAAGGATACAGTTATTTCCTTGCTGTCTATTTTTCCGCTTAGCGCTTGTTTAAACAAATTCTGTCCCATTTGCTCAAGCGGTATTTCCATTGTAGTGATATTCATCATCTGCGCAATCGGCTGATTATCAAAGCCGATAATCGCCAAGTCGTCCGGCACCTTAATCTTTTCATGGTGACAACAAAGCATGACACCCGCAGCCACTTGATCACTAGTTGCAAGCAAGGCTGTCGGCGGCTCCGGCATGGACTGAATACACTCTATCACACGCCTGCCGTCCTCGAAATAAAGGCATTGGTCAATGATATAGTCAGGCCGATACGCCAAACCATGCTGACGGATAAAATCCTTATAAGCCTGTTCACGATCACGGCTGCTTGTTCCGTTCGTTCGGCTGATGGTGTAGCCGATTTTCCGGTGCCCTTTTTTATATAAATAATCCAAGGCAGCTGTAAAAGCAGCATAATGATTCACATAGGTCAAGGATACCCGCGGGTCATCCCGCTTCTCTGCTACAACAATTGGACCGTACTGCATATGCTCTTCAATGACGGACCATTCGCAACCCCTTGAGCAAATGATTAAGGAATCAATCTGCTTCGTCTTCAGCATTTGTAAAGCTTCCAGCTCAACCCGTTTTTGATAATTTGTTTGGTATAATACGAGCTTATAATTATGCTCAAGTGCCATACTGGCGATTCCTTTCAGAAGAAGCCCAAAATACGGATGGTCTGTATAAGGGAGAACCACGCCCATTGCTTGTGTTTTCCCTTTACTTAAGTGCACAGCGTTGATATTCGGATAATAATTCATTTCATCAATAGCTGCGAGCACAGCCTCCCTTTTCTGAGCGCTTACATAAGGGTGATTATTCAATACTCGAGAGACTGTTGTTACCGATACTCCGGCCCTTGCTGCCACATCTTTAATATTTGTCATGTTTATTCACCTGAATATGGTTATTGGCTTGGAATAAGTGTAAAGTATGAAACGCGTTTCATGTCAACGAAAGAAATAAAATAATTTTATGACCTGTGGAAAACAAAGAAGGCAAAGCAGAAACTGCTCGCCTGATAAAAGCCGTTTTGATTGATGCTGCTCAAGCCTTCAAAATGCTGATTTCCATATACTTAGCCACATCTCCAACCGTTTGGAAATTCTCAATTAGACTGGCTCGATTCATCGAATGCTCCGGCAGATGAAAATGCCTGTACATATGGTCCACCGCATGATAAAAGGCCTTTGAATCCATTCCATATAAATCTTGGATGGATGATTGAATAGAGAGCTCTCGCGCGTGCAGCTTCGCTGACGGAGGCATACAGTGAAGCAGCCATTTCATCGTGCCCATAAGCACATTGTATTCGAATTCATTCATCCCTAACTGCTTGCGATGCTGGCGTTTCAGCAAGCACATCTGAAAATCAATTATGTTATCATTCATATGGTGTACTCCCTCATAGATAGTCCTATCTATAAGGTTTGCAAAGCGAATACTCCTTATGCATCTTACCGGCTTAGATCCTGTTTAGACAAATATTCCTCAATAATCATCCGATGACTTTTCACCATTCGTTCAGGGAGCTGATCAGGATCAAAGAAACGAACCTGACAGGATTCTGTCAAATCCACCTTCAGTTCGCCCCTATAGCTGTCTGTATAGTAAGCACAGGTCACCATATAAAATTCATCTCCGTTCTCTGCCACCGCGAAATGCTCAGGACCAGAGTAGACATTCATCATCGTTAACGATTCTACCTCTAGGCCTGTTTCCTCCAAAACCTCTCTCTTAGCGGTATCCTCCGCACGTTCACCAAGCTCCATCAATCCGCCTGCTAATCCCCAAGTTCCTTTCGGGTAGACTCGCTCTTGAAGCAGGAGCCGGCCTCTTTCATCCAGAATCACGACCACACAGCCAACCAAAATCAGTGGTCGATGTCCAACCAGCTTCCTTATATCCTCTATATACCCCATACTCCCGCTCCTCCCTTATAAGACAAACTTATTAGAAAATCAAAAATTATGCGATAACTCACAAAGGATTTTCCTAGTCTAACAGGTTCGTTAGTTATACTGTATACGGCATAATTTGATGTTATCATACTTACATATTCAAGAATATGAGGTGCATAGAATGGAACAGCTAACAAAAGACAGCTTAAAGTATATGATTGATTTAGAAATTCTAAAAGCCGAAGAGGCAGTGAACTCCTCTAATACTATCAGAAACTATTCACGTAAACTTGTTGAATATAAGAAAGCAAAACAACTCAAACAGCTCGTTAACGAATTTGAAAAGGGCCAAGAGCATGTAATCGCCCTTCTTGAGGAAATTACAAACGAAGCTATTATATAAGCCATTATTCAAGATGCCTTCATGGCATCTTTTTTTTGCAAACAAAAAAGGGCCTCTGGATAAAAGACTTATCCGGAAAGACCCTATCACAAATGGTTACATGGCAGATAATCCGCCATCAACAATGAATTCTGAGCCAGTAGAATAGCCGGATTCATCAGATGCTAAATAGGTGACTAAATCCGTTACTTCTTCTGGTTTTGCTACACGTTTCAGCGGGATATGTTTAGCAAATTCCTTAATGACCCCCACGGCATCCCCTTGGGTCACCATTGGTGTTTCAATAACACCTGGATGGACGGAGTTTACACGGATGCCAAGGCCGGCCACTTGAAGGGCTGCCGCTTTCGTTAAACCACGAACCGCAAACTTCGTATCTGTGTACCCAATCGCTCCGCCGACGAGCCCATTCAAGGAGGAAATGTTCACGATAGAACCATTTCCTGTCTTCTGCATAGACGGAAGAATGTGCTTAATTCCCAAGAAGACGGACACTTGATTGATTTCCACAATTTTGCGGTACTGTTCTTCTGTAATCTCAAAAATAGTCTTATTCATGCTGATGCCTGCATTATTAACGAGTACATTCACAGGACCGAATGCTTCTTCTGCTTCTTTAACGACATGTTCCCAATCAGCTGCTTTCGTCACATCTTGCTTAACAAATAACGCATTTTCCCCTAATTCATTTGCAAGAGCCATGCCGCCTTCCTCATTCAGATCTGTGATGACAACCTTTGCACCTTCTTTCACAAATCTACGAACATGAGAGGCCCCCATACCCCTTGCTCCTCCAGTAATGACAGCAACTTTTCCATCTAATCTGCCCATCATAATCCCTCCTATTTGTTCCAAAAGCGATAACGCTTTCACTATATATATACCACCTTTTTCTTATATCAAAATATTATATTTTTATGAACATTTTCCACATCCAACACAATAAAAACAGGCCTGTCTCTTACAACACGCCTGCTTACATTTTCTATTAGAATAAATTAATTTCATATGAATGGAATACTCTCGCTGGGATGAAAAATCTAGCCGTCATCAAAGGATCAACAATCTGCGAAACTTGCACATGACCGCTGACACTAAGGCAGCATAGACAAGTCAGCTGCTGATAAACCTGTAAGCGGCTGCATGATATCAACAAAGCATTCTACAGCCTCTTTTGCCGCTTCATCCAGCGTCGGCTTGGAGACAATAATGGCAGCTCCATCTTCATTTACGACAATCGGATGAGGAATAGACCTTCCTTTCAGGATATCCAAGGTAACCGTTACCCTCCCGGCAACCTCTATACCAGAAACCCCTATTTCTCCATCTCCCATGGCGGCATGTAAATCACCTAAACCAAAAAGGGCTCCATCGTGAAAGACCGGTAAATAAAGCTCAGCTCCTTTGGTGATCAACGTGGTATCCATATTTCCACCATGCTCACCTGGTGTCCCGCATGAGACTCCCTCCTGCGCCGGAGCCACTCCAATGACGCCAATCATCGGATTGATCGGCAGTCTCAGCCGATCATTAAATACGTATGTATTGTCTACGATATCGACCTTCTTAACTGCGAACCCCTCGAGCCGATGCCCCATAACTCCAAGATTCTTGCCTGTCGCGATAATGCCTGTTGGTGCAATCTCCAAATCGTCTATCTTCACCTTCAGGATATCGCCCGCCTTAGCTTCCTCTATATAGATTGGGCCTGTGGCTGGATTGATATGATTCCAGTCAATTGCCTCATAGGCGGTCTCCTCCGAATCAATTTGACCTAGGAAACAATCGTGTGTTTCAATAACTACTTTCGCACCGGCCGATACCTTCAGGGCTGGCTTATGTTCTTTATCAAAGGAATAAATATAGTTCTGCTTTTCGAGTATAACCATGCCATTCCCTCCGTTCATTTTTTATAAGAAAATTCAGTAATTTTATCCATCATACTGAACTGAAAGAGAATTCACAAGACAATCAGCCAGAACAATCAAAAAAACCAGGAGACCATTCTCCTGGTTTAAACTTAGATTGCATATTCTTCTTCCACGACAGCCTCTTCACTGAACTGGCTGTTATACAATTCTGCGTAGAACCCTTCTTTATCAAGAAGGTCATCATGTGTTCCGCTTTCGATAATGTCTCCGTCCTTCATGACAAGAATCATATCGGCGTTCTTAATGGTGGATAAACGGTGCGCAATCACAAATGATGTACGGCCGGCCGTTAATTTATCCATCGCTTCCTGTATCAAGATTTCTGTCCGGGTATCAACTGAGCTTGTGGCTTCATCCAAGATAAGAAGCGGAGCATTTTCCACCATGGCACGCGCAATGGTTAAGAGCTGCTTTTGGCCGGCAGAAAGGCTGATTTGGTCATTTAGCACAGTATCATATCCATTCGGCAATGACTGAATGAAGTGATGGATGCCAACCGCCTCACATGCGGTCGTAATCTCTTCATCTGTTACACCGTTCTTGTTATAAACGATATTTTCTCGAATCGTTCCCTCAAAGAGCCAAGTATCCTGCAATACCATACAGAATTGCTCATGAACATTCTCTCTCGTTAATGTATGGATTGGCACACCGTCAATCAAAATTTCACCAGCATTGACCTCATAGAAGCGCATAAGCAGGTTAACCATAGTTGACTTCCCTGCACCGGTCGGTCCAACAATGGCGACCTTCTCGCCTGCTTTAACTGACACGGAGAAATTATGAATGATGGTCTTATCCTCATTGTAGCCGAAGCGGACATTCTTGAACTCAACATCCCCTTTGACATTTTGCAGAATGGCCTCTTTATGGCTCTCATCTTCAAGCTCTGCTTCATCCAGGAAGTCAAAGACACGCTTGCTTGCCGCTGCTGTTGATTGTAGGTTCGTGACCGCTTGGGCCATTTGGGCAAGCGGCTGCGTGAACAAACGGATGTAGACCATGAAAGCAACGATAACCCCAAAGGAAATCTTGCCGTTCATCGCTAAGGATGCACCGACAACACAGACCGCCACATAACCGAAGTTTCCGATGAAGGTCATGATTGGCATCATCATTCCGGAAAGGAATTGGGCACGCCAAGCACTGTTATACAGACGCTTATTGATGGCTTCAAATGTTTCCTTCGCCTCTTCTTCTCCGTTATATACCTTAACAATAGAATGTCCTGCATATATTTCTTCCACATAGCCGTTAATGGCTCCAAGCTCACGCTGCTGATTGGAGAAATGTTTCTGCGAATTCTTGACAATCAATCCCATCAGCATAAAACCGATAACGGTGGACGCAACAGCTGTTAAGGCCATTATGACATTCGTCGTCAGCATCATGATGAGCGAGCCGATAAATAATGTCACTGCAGACACAAGCGTCCCGATGCTTTGATTCATCGTTTGCCCAAGCGTATCGATATCGTTCGTAATACGGCTTAAGACATCTCCATAGCTGTTAGAATCAAAATACCTTAATGGCAGCTTATTGATCTTTTCAGAAAGGGCCGTCCGCAGAGTTTTTGATACCTTCTGTGTAACTGTCGCCATAATGAACCCTTGAAGATACGAAAACAGGGAGCTTAACACATATAAGGCAGCCAAGAAGAACCCGATTTTCTTAATCGCCTCTAAATCAATTTCCGTCATCAAGCCTTCCATGATGATGTCGGTTAATTCACTTAAGTAATCAGGACCGATAATGGTAAAGATTGTTCCGATGAATGCCAGTGTAATGGCAAGAATAATCATTGTCATATATGGTTTACAGTAGGCAATCAGCTTGCCCCAAGACTGCTTAAAGCCGGCTTTCTCTCCTTTTTCAAGAGAGCGAGCATGTTTTTTAGGCTGTAACTTATTGGGCATTTTCGAGCTCCTCCTTTGAAAGTTGAGAATAGGCAATTTCCTGATAAACCTTGCAAGAACGCAATAGTTCTTCATGCTTGCCGCAGCCGACCATTTTTCCTTCATCCAGGACGATAATTTTATCAGCATCCATGATTGTACCAATACGCTGTGCGACAATCAGGCTCGTTGCACCCGACGTCTCTTCTTTGAGTGCAGCACGCAGCATCCGGTCAGTCCTATAGTCAAGTGCCGAGAAGGAATCATCAAATAGATAGATTTCAGGGTTGCGGCTGATTGCACGTGCAATTGTCATCCGCTGTTTTTGGCCGCCAGATAGATTGCTTCCACCTTGAGCGATGTGGGCCTTATATTGCCCGTCCATTCTCTCGACAAAGTCCGTCCCTTGTGCAATCGCAACCGCCCGTTTCACCTCTGCCTCCGATATCGGCCCTTTTCCATTATTGCCATAGGCTACATTTGAAGTTACGTCGCCGCTGAACAAAATATTTCGCTGCGGTACAAGACCAAGCTTATTATGCAAATTCTTCACTTTATAATCCTTCACGTTCATATCATTAACGAGCACTTCACCTATTGTCGCATCATAGAATCGAGGAATTAAATTGATGAGACTGCTCTTTCCGCAGCCCGTTGCACCGATAAAGGCGACCGTTTCACCTGGATTGGCGGTGAAACTGATATTTTTCAGTACATACTCATTGGAATCAGGATACTTAAAGCTGACATTGCGAAATTCCACTTTGCCTTTATGACCAAATCCACACTCCCCCATTTCCCCATCAAGGATGGATAATGGTGTAGAAAGCACCTCATTGACACGTCCTGCTGCAACAGCTGCCCGTGGAAGCAGGATAAACACGACAGTCAGCATGATAAAGGCCATAATGACCTGCATGGCATAAGAAGAGAACACGACCATGTCACTAAATAGGCTTATTTTATCCATCATGCCTGCCTCATTGATTAAGTAAGCCCCAATCCAATAGACAGCAAGACTTAGGCCGCTCATAATCAACATCATAGTTGGCATAAAGCTCGCCATCATACGGTTTGTAAATAGATTTGTCTTAGTCAGTTCTTCATTCGCACCCTCGAATTTCTCTTCTTGGTAATTCTCTGCATTATAGGCACGAATCACACGCAGCCCAGTCAAGTTCTCCCTTGACACACGATTGAGATTATCAGTAAGAGACTGGATGCGTTTGAATTTCGGCAAGGTTAAGCTTCCTATGATGGCAATCATCACAAGCAGGAACAATACAGCAAACCCCGTCGCACTCGTCCACTGCCAGCTCTTGCCGGAAATCTTTACAATTGCCCAAACAGCTAAGATCGGCGCCTTAATCAGCACTTGCAGACCAATCGCAATAATCATCTGAATTTGCGTAATATCATTCGTTGAACGAGTAATTAAGCTCGCCGTTGAAAACCGATTAATTTCTTCCATAGAAAAGGATTCAACCTTCTCAAAGAGTAAAGATCTTAAACGTGCGGAGAATGACGCAGCCACACGTGCGGCAAAAAAGCCGACAATCACAGAAGCAGCCAGGCTTCCTAAAGCACATAAAAGCATATAGCTTCCGGCTTCCCAAATCTGGCTCATTTCACTGCCAGGCGTTTGGGTGTATGTCGTTATGTCAGACATATAATCAGGAAGCTTTAAATCAAGCCATACCTGCGTGACGATGAACAGCACACTCACAAGAATGAGCATCCATTCCTTCGTCTTCAGATACTTGAATATTTTAATCATCTGAATTTATACTCCCTTTCCTATTACTGCTGAATGCAGCTAGTTAATTCATACATCACTTGATACATTCAATGATATTTATTATATTAAAATAATATGTAGACACAATCGTTTTTCGGGAATTTAATCGCAGGTGTAACAAGTGAGGAGGTTTTGTAACTTGAGAGAGGAAAGGAATCCCACAAATGTATTTGCAAGGGATTGTATTACAACGGCATTGATTCAGCTGATGGGGGAGAAAGCTTACAAGGATATTACCATCACAGAAATCGCCAGAAAGGCCGGAGTCTCACGAGTGACTTATTACCGTAACTTCTCATCTAAAGAAGATATTATTATTCAGCACTTCGAAGATATCCATAAAGAATTTCATAAGACAGTAAAGAATTTGGATCCAAATAAACATAGGTATGAATGTCTAGTGAAGTACTTTCAAACATGGTTGAAGCATAATGAGTTTCTGATTTGTCTTTCAAAAGCAAATCTTTCCCCTCTATTGCTCGAATCAGTCAATGATTTCACTCGCCTATCACTATCTTCTGCATATAAATACCAAGCCTTCTTCTTCACTGGCTCCATTCATAATGTTCTTTTTGAATGGGCAAAGGAAGGAACAAAGGAAAGCGCCGAAGAAATGGCGGCTTTCCTAGTCGATATGATTAAACCGCCTCCTCTTCCTCTTGCATTAGGATAAAAAAAGGACGATGCTTTAAGTCAGCAGTCATCCTCATTTTTTATTCATTATCGGCACTTGGATAGGGATGCGGGAAATCACCATGTATCCAATCGAGAACTTCTTCTATATTTGGCCGCGCAACTTCTGCATCGCTTTTTGGGTTGAGGCTCTGATCGCCCAGCCAATTGCCCGTCAGGCCATGAAGAAATTACACAAACGCCAAGACCGAAAAGCTCAAGCTATTAGCAGCTAAAACAAAAGAACCCATAATATATGGGTTCTTTTGTCATTGTGACAGTTTGATTTGTTTTCCTACATAGCAATCCCCAAGAAAGTCAAGCAATTCTGATTCCCGGTCATAGAAATGCTCAAGCCCCTTCTTATGTGATTCCCACATAACATCCGTGTTCTTCTCAAAGCTTTTCAGCGCATAGGGCGGACGGTAGACAAATGCCTTTCCTTCCCTCTCCAGCTTCTCAATCAACTCCATCGTTTGATTATAATTGTCCGCTCGCTTCTCCATCGCACGTACCATTTGCGGATATTTCTTTCGAAAAAGCTTCATAGCCCATTTCGTCTGGCCGTCGAGCACCTTCCGATAGCCCTGCTCCCGGGTCAGAATAATGACATGCTTATCATAACCGTCAGCGATGGCCTTTTGGATAGGAATCGGATCAGCTAAACCACCGTCATAATAAGGAACATCATTCAATTTAATCTCAGGGAAAAGCACCGGGATGGCACAGGTTGCCCGGAGAATTGTTGCTCCCTTATCCATTGTTTTCGCATCAATGTATTCTACTTCTCCTGTATAAGCATTCGTCACGCCAAACAAAAGGCTCCCCTTATATCCTTGATAGGTTTCCCAATCAAAGAAATCCAATTGATTGGGAATGGTATCATACGCAAAAGTAAGCCCGAACAGACTTCTCTCCGTAAGGAAATTCCGCATACCTATATATCGTTTGTCATTTCGATACGTAGAAATAAAACGGATTGTCCGATTCTTCTGCTCAGACACATAGGAACAGGCACTGATTGCCCCAGCTGAGATTCCCAATATGTATGGAAACATGATTTCTTTCTCTAGGAAACCATCCAAGATTCCCGCTGTATAAACGGTACGGAACGTGCCGCCCTCTAATATTAAGCTTGTATTCTTGACATTGATTGAAATCATGCGTTCAGGCCTCCTTTATTCTGTGATTATTATATATGTATCACCATTAGTTGTAAGTCATAATGCCTCTCAAACAAAAAAGGGACTGACCATTCAGCTCCAAACTACAGTTCTCCTGCACGGATGCGTTCCGCTAATGTATCAATCCAGTACAGTCTTTCATCCTTTTCATGGGGAATATAGGAACTCTATATGAGGAATTGCACCAGGATCCGGCGTTATCTGCAAAAGCTGTTGAAGAAATGCTTCGCTATCGTTTCCATCTGTCAAGGAGGGTCCGAACCGTGAAACAGGATAATGACTTGCTCGGTGCCCCCTTAATAAAGGGCGATGTGGTCGTTACAGGGATGAGCGCTTCCAATATGGACGGTGATATGTTTGCGGACCCGTTCATCCTGAATATCCACCGCAAGAATAACCGAAAGCACCTGACAGTCAGGAATGGTCCCCACTTTTGCTTAGACACCCCTCTTGCCCGTTTGGAAATGAAAGTCATCTTAGAAGCCTTCCTCCACAGATTTTCACAGATTGAGCCTGTAGCTGGATTTGATCTTGAGGGCCATTTAACCCCCTCTGCCACTGGGCAATCCTTAACCTATTTGCCAATGAAGGTGTACCGCTAATAACAATGGGCAACAGCTGTTTAAGCTGGTGCCTTTTATTTGTCGCGGACCGTGGCTTCTACGAACATTTTCCCTTGAAGATAGGCTAATTTCTGTGCCATAACCTCAGGAGGCTCCTTGAAATCAGTCATAGCCCAGTAAAGAAAGAAGCCAAGACTGCCATAAGTTGAAAAATAATTTAACACCGGGATTTCTACCGCAGTTTTATCCTTCAGCTCCAGCTCCGATCCAGAAACCTTCACCAGACTCTCACAAAACTGATTCTGGGAACCTGGCAGTACCTCTCCTTTCAGAATCAAGGAGAAAACAAATTGATTCTCATAAATATATTCGAAGATTGGCACCTGTCTGCTTACATCGTTCGCTGTGATGCTTTTTCGATTTTGAAAGCTTCTTCGAAAGTTCGCGACAAGGCCATCTAAATACTCATCCACAATAGCCGATAATAACGACTGTAAATCCTTATAATGCGAGTAAAAGGTTACTCGATTACATCCGGCAAACTGGGCGACCTCCGTAATCGTCAAATCGAGTAAATCCTTTTCTTCAAGTAAGGTCAACAACGCCTTCTTTAGCTTCTTCTTCGTCCGCACTGCTCGGCGATCTTCATTGCCAGCCATATTCTCCCTCCTTATTAACTAGAAATTATCATTATTTTGTCACATTTATTATGACATCAATCCTATTATTGGACAAACATCCACTTTTTCTGTTAATTTACAGATGTAAATTAATTTTACCAAAATTATATAAGGAAAATTAAGGGGGATATATTCATGGCTCGATTAGAAGGTAAAGTTGCAATTATTACTGGTGCTGCTCAAGGCATGGGCGCTTCACATGCACGCAAATTCATTGAAGAAGGTGCAAAGGTCGTTCTTACAGACTTAAATAAAGAAAAAGGCGAGGCACTTTCTGCAGAATTAGGAGAAAACGCTTTATTTGTCAGTCAAAATGTAACAAGTACTGAAGATTGGGAAAGGGTTGTCATTGAAGCTGAGAAAGCATTTGGGAGAGTCGATGTATTAGTCAACAATGCAGGTATCACGATGGCGAAATCCATCCTGCAAACAACAGAGGAAGAATACCGCCGCATCGTCGATATTAACCAGCTTTCTGTCTTCCTAGGCATGAAAACAGTTATTCCTGCCATGCAAAAAGCAGGAGGCGGCTCTATCGTCAATATCTCATCTATGAATGGCCTAGTGGCAGGAGCAATTGGCTACACAGATACGAAATTCGCTGTGCGCGGTATGACGAAAGCAGCAGCTGTAGAATGCGCCAATTACGGCATACGTGTGAACTCTGTCCACCCTGGTGTCATTGCGACCCCAATGGTAGTACAGGAGGATACAAAAGCAGCTGTAGAAGCCTTCTCTAAACATATCCCGCTCAAACGCGTCGCTAAACCAGAAGAGGTTTCTAACTTAGTTGTATACTTAGCATCTGATGAATCCTCTTACTCTACAGGATCTGAGTTCGTCATAGACGGTGGTTTGACTGCAATGTAATAAAGTGAAAGGATGGGAATTCCCCGTCTTCATGTATAAACGAAGAAAAGCTGATTCAATGCCCGCTTAGGAGGGCCATTGGATCAGCTTTTTGAGATTGAGGAATTTATTTATGCTGAACTTGGTTCTTGCATATCAGGGTGCTAATTTTTCCGCCCATAACTCCAGGAAAGCGCCCTTACAGGATTTTTCTCGCCCACACTTCTTAGACTGCTCTCGTACCTGTCATTTTTCGCCCTTCAAATCATCCGTTCGCCCATAAATGAATAAAAGGATATGATATCTTTCAAAAAATGTCGCTCTCGATTCTATGACAAACAATAAAAGACTAACTAGGAATGATTTTGGTTGAAAATCTAGATT
>NZ_JBJEFJ010000064.1:0-14895 GCF_051873915.1 Pradoshia sp. | reverse complement strand
CATAATCATGAGTTTCTACAAGAGATCAATGATAGATTTTCGTATAAAGAAGAAATGATGAATTATTTTGGAAAACACTTTTGGAAATAAAGCAAATATGGTTAATAGATGATATTGCTATTGTTACTGTTTGATAAGCTCCACTGCTTTGGAAGTAAAAGCATGATAGGTAAAATAAGTAATGAGGCAGTTCTTAGTGGCTTTATGACTAAGACAGCCTCTTTTTGTCCTTTTTATCATAAAAATGGCTTATTGCTTTATCTCATTAAAAGCTTGCCTGTTTGATTTATACACACTGCACTGAATGGACTTGTATGTAAAAACGTACAGTCTTTTTCTTTAATGGTTGATGTCATCTACAAAGAGTCCTGTCAGACATAGTCCTATCTCTTTTTTCTGATTCAATTATGGACATAGTCAGCTATGGCATGAATATTGCATCTTTATTTATATGCAGCCTATGCTGCATGAATCTTTCAAGGAGGTGTTATTTAGATGACAACATCCAGTTTATCTGTATCTCGGTCCATGCTGATCGGGGAGCATTTAAGAAGGTCTGCCCATCGGACACCGGATAAGGAGGCATACATATGTGGAGAGAAACGGCTGACCTATCGGCAAATGGAAAAGCGTGCTGTACATTTGGCCGGCTGGCTTCAGGGGAAGGGAATTGATTATGACGATAAGGCGGGGTTTATGCTGTTTAATGGTCTGCCATTTATCGAGATTTTTTATGGCGTCTCATTAGCAGGGGCTGTTGGTGTACCGATTAACTTTAGACTGAACAGTGATGAGCTTCATTATATTATCACAAATTCAGATTGCAAGATTTTATTTATTGAGCAAAAGCTTCTTCCTTTATTTGAGCCCATTAGGAATCAGTGCCCGCTTGTTCAAGAAATCGTGGTCATTGATGGAGATGAAGGACTGGAATTTGAGAATTATGAATCTCTCTATGATGAAGAAGCAAATTTTGTACCATATGAGTGTTTGAATGGGGATGATGGTGCCCTCATCATGTATACATCAGGTACGACAGGCTTGCCTAAGGGTGCCGTCCTTACCCATCATAATCTATCAATCAATGGTATGAATCAAGTCATGACGGCTGGGTTGAGTGCCGACTTCAAACAATTAATCGTTGCCCCATTATTTCACATCGCCGCCATTTCTACACTTTTATATCCCATCCAGGGAACGACTGTCATCCATCAGCAATTTAATCCTGAACAAGTAATGAAAACCATTGAAGAAGAACGGATTACTTTTCTATTCCTCGCACCGACCATGTGGCAAATGCTCGTTACTCATGAGCATATCGGCAACTATGATCTGACGTCGATGACAAGATGCTCTGCAGGAAGTGCTCCATGCTCGGTTGCCTTAAAAGAGAAGGTTGCCCGCTATTTTCCGAACGGAGAATTTCGTGATCCCTTTGGCCAAACAGAGATGAGTCCTGTTACAACCTGCCTTAATCCTGAGGACTCCATTCGCAAGAACATGTCTGTAGGAAAACCGGTCGTGAATGTAGAGGTCCGTGTAGTCGATGAGCAGATGAATGATGTTCCGCTCGGTGAAATAGGAGAAATTGTTTATCGGGGCCCTACGCTTATGAAGGAATATTATAAGAACCCTGAAGCAACCGAAGAGGCTTTCAGGGGAGGTTGGTTCCATAGCGGCGACCTCGTACGGATGGACGATGAGGGATTCATCTATGTGGTTGATCGTAAGAAGGACATGATTATCAGCGGAGGAGAAAATATTTACCCTGCTGAAATTGAACAAGTATTGATGAAGCATTCTGCCATACAAGAATGTGCCGTCATCGGGATTCCAGATCATAAATGGGGAGAAAGCGTAAAAGCTGTGATTGTAAAGAAATCAGGAGCTGAACTCTCAGAAGGGGAGGTCGTCCACTTCTGCCAAAATCATTTAGCCTCCTATAAGAAGCCAAAAGTAGTTGAATTCATAGATGCCTTACCTAGGAATGCAGCTGGGAAAATACTGAAGAAAGCCTTGAGGCAGGCGGATGAAACCATGAAATCATGATTGATTACCGGACAATAAATAATCCGCTGTGTACGATTATCTTTCATGATTCGACTATAAACTTAGTAAGTCCGTTCATATAAGACTGGCATGGAACTTGCACTATTTACCTATGATGAGAGATTGACAATCCGGAATATTGTAAGCGCTTTAACGAAGGGAGGGGGACATCTAGCTCATCTCTTGCCGTATAAAAGATAATCCAGGAGGGGTATACATGCGTGAATATGTAACAGCGAAACAAGCAATTAATAAGGATTCTTTGCCGTACAAATTGTATCAAAAGGCGAAGAGACATGGAGTTTGGAACCCGCTTGATATTGATTTCTCTCAGGATAAAGAGGATTGGAAGAAATTAAACCCAAAGCAGCAGCAGGAGGTGCTTGATACAATTGCCCTCTTTATCGGAGGAGAGGAGGCAGTGACAGAAGACATTCTTCCGATGATTATGGCAGTCTCCAAAAAAGGCTGGTTTGAAGAAGAGTCCTATTTAACAACCTTTTTGTTTGAGGAAGCAAAGCATGCCGAATTTTTTAGTCTGTTTCTAGAGGCAATTGATGTGACGGATGATTTAAGTCCTCTTCTTCGGCCTGCATACCGTCAGTTGTTTGATGAGATTCTGCCGGAGGCAATGGGCAGATTGCTGGAAGACCAATCACCAGAGGCAATGGTGGATGCGGCTGTTACTTACAATATTTTTGCTGAGGGAGTGTTGGCAGAGACGGGGTACTGGTTCTTTTATGAAGGATTATCCAAGATTAATCTAATGCCTGGACTAATGGAAGGAATCCGGAATATAAAGCGGGATGAGGGCAGGCATATTGGGTTTGGAACATTCTTGATTCAGCGTCTTATTCACGATAAACCTGAACTGTTTGACCGTGTGCAGGAGCGGCTTCAGGAACTATTGCCGATCGCCGCTGCCCTGACAGCAAGAGATGACTCAGTCCTCTCTGTGAATGCAGAAGGAAAGAAAGTGACAAGTCTGGGGTTTGAACAAGGCAAATCCATGGAATATGCCTTGAAGCAATTGACAGCGCGTATTGAGGTTTTATCACGGGCGAAGGGGAAAACACTTGATGAAATCCATGAAACCGAAGTCATTTTCGAATAAGGAGGAGATAGGATGAGCACAGAGACAAAGATACAGGAATTTGCCCAATTCATTAATGGGAAATGGACACCAGGGAGCGGAGGAGCCACATTTGATGTAATTAATCCTGCGGATGGGGAGGTCGTGGCAAAGGCTTCGAAGGCAACACCTGAGGACGTAAATGCTGCTGTCCAGAATGCGAAGGAAACGTTTGAGTCTGGTGTTTGGTCGAAGAAATCTCAAAAGGAACGGACACAAATCATGCTCCGCTTCGCCGGGAAAATCAAGGAACATGCCCATGAGCTCATCTATTTGGAAGGCATCAGCACGGGAGCGACGGTTCGGAAAATTGGCGGAGCTGATATTATGCAGCTGATCCTCTGTTTGCAGCAGACGGCAAATATGTCCTTGAAATATGAAATGACAGAGTATTTGCCTGTCATGGAAACATTTGGGCCGAACCGTACGCAGCTCGTTCGTGAGCCGCTTGGGGTCGTGGCGGCAATTACGCCATTTAACTTTCCGTTAGTGCTGGCCATGTGGAAGATAGCCCCGGCAATTGCGATGGGAAATTCCATCATCGTGAAGCCGGCATCTGATACACCGCTCGGTACGTTGAAATTGGCGGAACTGGCGATTGAGGCCGGCTTGCCTAAAGGTGTATTCAATGTGGTAACAGGGCTAGGTTCCGAGGTCGGCGAAGCCCTGGTCAGACATCCTGATGTCCGAAAAGTCGCCTTTACGGGGTCGACCGAAATCGGGAAGAAAATCATGGAGCAGTCTGCCTCTTCTGTTAAGAAGGTGACATTGGAGCTGGGAGGAAAGGCAGCTGCGATTATCCTGCCGGATGCTGATTTCGAGGTGACGATTCCAGGTGTGCTCCTTGGGGTATTCTTCCATGCTGGCCAGGTATGTGAGGCTAGTACACGTGTTTTGGTCCATGAATCTGTCTATGAGCCGGTAATCGAGCAATTGGCCGCGATGACCCAGAAGATTAAGCTTGGTCATCCGCTTGACCCTGGCACAGGGATGGGGCCGGTGATTTCAGAAAAGCAGATGAATAAGATACTCGACTATATTGAATCAGGAAGGGAAGATGGAGCCCGTCTTGTCTGCGGAGGCAAGCGAGCAGAGGTTCAGGGGTTATCTGGGGGCTATTATATTGAACCGACCATCTTTGCGGATGTAACCAATGATATGAAGATTGCCCGGGAGGAAATATTCGGACCTGTCCTATGTGTCATGAAATATAAGGATGTGGATGAGGCAGTCGCTATCGCCAATGATACGAATTACGGCTTGTCTGCGGGGGTTTGGTCCAGAGATGTAACAACCGCTAATGAAATTGCCTCTAAGCTTGAGGCAGGAACCGTTTGGATCAATGAATGGCATGTATTCCGAAACGATGCTCCGTTTGGCGGTTATAAAGAAAGCGGGCTTGGGCGTGAGCTCGGCATTCAGGCCTTTAATGAATATACAGAGCTAAAAAGCATCATAACCTCACTGACGACAGAGAATAAGCAGCGCCCGGCGCTTGGTTTGATTTTTTAAATAATTTTTAGGAATGGAGAGATACGATGAAAAAGACCTCGTATTATGAATTTACGCATCGTTCTAATATACGCAGCGGTGCAGGAACCCATATACTCGTCCCGGACCTCATTCATGCGCTAGGCGGCAGACGGCCGGTCCTGTATTCAGACAAAGGCTTGACGCAGGCAGGCTTGACCAAAAAGATTGAGCGGCTTTTTGAAATGGCCCCAGGTATCCAGCTGGCTGGCGTTTTTGACGATGTCACGCAGGATGCCAAGTCCTCAAATATTAATAATGGCCTAAAATATTTCAAGGAATGTAACGGTGATTCACTGATTGCCATTGGCGGCGGTTCAGTTCTTGATACGGCAAAGGCCATTAAATGGTGTCTTCACAAAAATGTGAAAAAAATCGAGGAAGCCTTGTCAGGGAATGTGCTGGAGGTTTGGCCGGAGGCAGTCCATATGGAAATTCCTCACATATCCATAGCAACTACAGCAGGGACTGGGGCAGAAATTTCAGGTATTTCAGTCGTCTTTAATGAAATGCTTGGTGTTAAATGTAATCTCCTGAATCCGTTCATCAATTCGGATATTGCCATTCTAGACCCGGAATTGACGATTGGCCTTCCGCCAAAAATCACCGCATTTACCGGTATGGATGCTTTGACACATGCGATTGAGGGATACTTCTCAAATAAATCGAATGCGATGGCAGATGCCTTTGCCCTTCATTCTGCAAAAATGATACGCGATAATTTGCATACGGCTGTATCGGATGGACAGAATCGTGAGGCGAGAGCGAATATGCTCCAAGCGAGTGCTATGGCCATTACAAGCTTTGCTTTAGCGTTCTCGACGCTGCCGATTCATAATATGGCCCATGCTTTAGGTGCCAAATATGGCATTCCCCATGGCTTGGCAAATGCGGTCTTAATGCCATCTGTCATGAAGCATTTAGCTCCGCTTTATTTGCCAAAGGTGAAAGAGTTTGCTCACGTATTCGGAATCAAGGAGATTCCTGAAACAGATGAGCAATGCCTCGAGCAGTGTATCAATGAAATCATCTCCCTCCGCAGGTCGGTCAACTTGCCGGATGATTTCGCTGAATATGAGATTGATGAAGCTGATGTGAAAGAAATTGTCAAGGCTGTGCAAAATGACCCGTCCGGCCAGGCCTTCCGCATTCCGGAAGAGGTCATTATAGCGGTGTGCAAGGAAGTTCTTGGCACGAAGGTAAGGGTTTGATTTGGTTAAGGAGGGATTAAGATGAATATAGTTGAATTGCTTGAAAGTACGGCATCAAGGCTTCCGAACCGGCCTGTTCTTCATTTCAGAGGTTCATTGATGACATATCAGGAATTAGCGGACACCGTCTATTCCTTTGCAGCCGGTCTTAAGGAATACGGGGTTGGACATGGGACAAAGGTTGCGCTCATGATGACGAATCGTCCTGAATATATCATTTCTTATTTTGCCATCCTGGCAAATGGCGGTACAGTTGTTCCAATCAATCCGACCTTCAAGGAAAAAGAAACAGCCTATATCATCAACGACTCCGAATCCGAGCTGTTAATCATGGAGGAAATGACCCGTCCGGTCATCGAGAGTGCAAAGAGTGATTTCCAGCATGTACGTGAAATCTTTTATTACGGAGAAGAAGAAAACCTTCCGTTTAAAGATTGGCATACACTTGGTGTACAGTCCCCCATTTCACAGTCGATATCTATGCCGGCAGATGCTATTGCACAAATCATCTACACATCAGGTACGACCGGCAGTCCAAAGGGGGCTATGATTACTCATGGCAACCTGAACTGGATGTCCATCACCGCAGCTGTCACAAATCAACTCTCCACTAAAGACCGAGTATTATGTGTTTTGCCGCTCTTCCATGCTTATGCCAAACTTCAGGGCTTTCTCTCGCCGATTGCCCATGGAGCCGCGATTTATCTAGAGGAGAAGTTCCATCCAATGGATACGCTCGATAAGATAGCGAAAGAAAAGATAACCGTTTTTCTCGGTGTTCCGACCATGTATGCCCTCTTCTTAAGTAACCCCAAAATAAGTAAGTATGATTTCTCGCATTTACGCATTGCCGGCTGCGGTGGAGCCAGTCTGCCGTCAGAGATCCTTCATAAAGCAAACCAATCCCTTGGTGTTGATATTGGAGAAGGGTATGGGCTTACAGAAAGTACGGTTATGCTGATGACAACACCGCGTGATTTGCCGAAAAAATTGAAATCGGTCGGAATGCCTCTTCCGGGCGTAGATTTGAAGATTGTCGATCCGGAAGGGAAGGAAACGGCTCCTCATCAGGTTGGGGAAGTCATTTTCCGAGGTCCTAACATGATGAAAGGCTATTATAAGAAGCCGGAAGAAACAGAGAACACGATTAAGGATGGCTGGCTGTATACAGGAGACCTAGCCTATTATGATGAGGAAGGGTACCATTTCATTGTCGACCGTAAAAAAGATATGATTATCCGAGGCGGTTTCAATATCTACCCGCGTGAACTGGAGGAAGTCCTATATGAGCATCCAGGAATTCTTGAGTGCTCGGTTATCGGCCGTCCTGATGAAGTTTTTGGAGAGAAAACCGTCGCGTATATTAACAAGAAATCTCCTGAATTAACGGAGGATGAAGTGAAAGCATATTGTGCAAGTAAACTCGCTGAGTATAAGGTGCCTGATTATGTTTGCTTTATCGATGAGATTCCAAAATCAGGAACCGGGAAGATTTTGAAGACTGTACTAAAGGAACGAGACAAAAAAATTATTCAATCTTGATGGATATGGGCAGATTCTTTTCCAAGCTTATGGAGAGGAATCCGCCCTTTTTCTATTTTTCCCGACAAGAAAAAAGGAGTTCACGGGACAACTGTTGAACCTAATAAGGTAAGCAACGAGAAAGGGGAGATGGGAGATTAAATCGGTAAAAGACATAATGAGTCCATTGGAGCATTGTCTATCACCGACGAATACATTAAGGGATGCCATCGAAATTATGCACAATCAGAAATGGAACACTGTTCCTGTGACGAATCAATCCGGGAAATTAATTGGCGTTTTTACGAGAAGCTCGATGTATCAAATGATTCTTTCAGATGTACCTAAGGATACGCCAATCAGCGACTACATAAAGAAGGCTGTAGGGACCGTTCTCGAAGATGTCAATTCAGAATTGCTGGAGACAATGATTGCCAAGAGCAGGGTTGGAACTGGGATCATCATTAATAAAAGCGGGAAGCCGGTCGGCCTTTTTACGAAGACCAATGCCGTTATGAATTATGTGAAGGAAACACAAATACTGAAAAAACAGCTCGAAAAAGTAATGGATACCTCGAATCTCGGGGCTATTATGACAAATGAAGATGGGACGATTATTTTTGCCAATGAAAAATGCGCAGAGATGATTGGGATGCCATTGGCTGAGATAACGGGAGAGGATATGGAGGCATTTGTTCCTGCTGTCAGCAGGTATGCAGACGAACGTGAAGCTCATTTTCCAATGGTATTTCATCAGCAGCATTTCATTGTACGATTGTCGAAATACAGTATAGACAATCAGAAGGAAGGCTATATTGCCTTGTTTCAAAATGTCTCTGAACTGGAGAAACTGACGGCTGAGCTGGAATCTCAGAAGAAGTGGAAGACCCTGCTGCAATCCGTCATTCATAATGCCTATGACGGTTTAGTCATGATTAATGAGCAAGAGGAGATTACCTTTATCAGTCCCTCCTTACTGGAGTTATTTGAATTAGATAAGGAAATGAAAGAGAAGGATAAGATTACTAAAGTGCTCCCACATCTCAGTCTGGAACAGGTAATGAAAACAGGGGTTGCTGAAGTAAGCGATTTCATGGAGATTAAAGGCATCAATTACCTAGTTCACCGGATTCCGGTCTATCAAGGAGAACGAATTATCGGGGCAATCGGCAAGATTGTCTACCGGCAGCTTCATGAGGTTCGCGAGGCATTCAAGAGTGCAGAGGACAACCGGAAGGTGATTCATAAGCAGGAGGGTATCGAGAAATCGCGATTTACCTTTAATGAAATTCTCTCCAAGGATAAACAAATGGATAAGCTCATCCGAAGCGGAACGAAGGCGGCTAAGAGCAAGACGACGATTCTCCTATACGGGGAGAGCGGGACTGGGAAAGAATTATTCGCCCACGCGATTCACAGCTCTAGTACGAATAGTAGAGGCCCCTTTATTACCGTGAACTGTGCAGCTATTCCAGAGCATCTCTTAGAATCGGAGTTTTTTGGCTATGAGGACGGGGCTTTTACAGGAGCTAAGCAAAAGGGGAAAATCGGGAAATTTGATTTAGCCCACGGGGGGACGCTTTTTCTCGATGAAATCGGTGATATGTCACTTCCTATTCAGGCAAAGCTGCTGCGTGTGCTGCAGGAGCGGGAGTTTTACCGTGTAGGCGGTACGGAACGAATAAAAGTGGATGTCAGAATTATCGCAGCAACGAATCGTCCATTGGAGAGAATGGTCGCAGACGGGACGTTCAGGGAGGATTTATTCTATCGGCTGAATGTCATCTCCTTTGAAATACCTCCTCTTAGGAAAAGAAAAAAGGATATTCTGCTTTTGAGTGAATCCTTTATTCGAGAATTGAACCGTCAGAATGGTACGAGTATTACAGGTTGGGAGCCGCTCTTTGAGCAAGCCATCATGGATTATGATTGGCCTGGCAATATTCGTGAGCTCCGCAATGTATGGGAGAGAGCCATGATTTTTGCGGAAAACGGAAAGGTACGTCTGGAGGATTTGCCGGATTATGTCTTGAAGAATGCTGGTTATGATGTCTTTTTGCAGGAAGAGGAGGAAATGACCCCGCAGCCCTTACTTGAGAAGGCCGAGCAATTTGCTATTCAAAAAGCCCTTCAAATGTCAGGCGGGAATAAGAGCAAGGCATGCATTCTTCTTGGAATCAGCCGATCTGTATTGTATGACAAATTGAAGAAATATAATGTACCGGCATTTAAGGAACAAAGAAGTGGAAACAGTGAAAGGAAGGATGAAGGATGAAAGCAGAAGTATTAAAGAAATTGAATCAGGATTTAACATTACCGGTGATTGTGTCGCCAATGTTTATCGTTTCGAAGACGGAGATGGTGCTGGCTAGCATGAGAGCTGGTGTGATTGGCACATTCCCAACATTGAATGCTCGCACAAATGCCGAGCTCGAGCAATGGTTTGAGCAGATTACCCGTACAGCTGAAGAGGAAAACAAATCCCGGAATGACCGCAAGCTTGCTCCGTGGGGAGTAAATCTAGTCGTCCATCATACAAACCAGCGCTATGAAGAGGACCTGGCTTCCATTAAGAAATATAAGGTGCCGCTTGTTATCACCTCTCTTGGCAAACCGGTAAAGGAGGTCGAGGTCGTCCACGAATACGGCGGGGCTGTATTCTCTGATGTCATCAGCATTAAGCATGCTAAGAAGGCAATTGAGGCAGGGGTTGATGGGCTGATTCTTGTCTGTAATGGAGCGGGAGGACATGGTGGCACGTTAAATCCTTTTGCGTTTGTGGCGGAAATTAGACAAATCTTTGATGGAGTTATCATTCTGTCAGGTACAATTTCGAATGGACAAGAAATTGCCGCTGCACAAATGCTTGGAGCAGATTTTGCCTATATGGGAACGCGTTTTATTGCGACAGAGGAAGCAAATGCTGTGGAATCCTATAAGGAAATGCTCATTCAATCAACCGCCCATGACATCATCTACACGGATGCCATCAGCGGAGTGCGCGCCAATTATTTAATACCAAGCATTGAGCGTGCCGGATTTGACCCGAACCATCTAGAAAAAACAGGAGAGATTAAGGTTGTCCATTCAGAAAACGAAACATCAAAAGCTTGGAAGGATATTTGGTCTGCTGGTCAAGGGGTTGGCTCCATTAAGGAGGTTAAGCCAATAGCGGAATTGGTGGAGATCCTGCGTGAAGAGTATGCTCAGGCAATCGCAAAAATGAATGAACAATCAGCCATTCTGATTAAATAAAGTACGAGAGAGGGCGGCAATCAACGATTTCCGCTCTTTCTTTACTCATTTATACACTGTCAAATATAGGCTGTCCTAATTCCGGACACTATAATCTCTCCTCCTCCTCTAATCCAAGCTTATTGATTGGCACAAAACTTGCATCATTCTTTAGTGTATACATTTATCCAATCGATAGAAAAGGAGCCGATTCATTATGACCGGTTATTTAAAGGAAGAACATCATATCTTTCGTGATTCTGTCCGTAGGT
Source organism: Pradoshia sp. (assembly GCF_051873915.1). NCBI lineage: Bacteria > Bacillati > Bacillota > Bacilli > Caryophanales > Bacillaceae > Pradoshia > Pradoshia sp. The sequence goes on along the minus strand of NZ_JBJEFJ010000064.1, from coordinate 3,946 downwards.
TCATGGACAAAGAGGTCATCCCTTATTACCGGGAATGGACAAAGCAGAAGAAAATGCCGGATGATTTCTTCAAGAAGATGGGGGAGCAGGGATTTCTCGTTCCTTGGGCTGATGAGAAATACGGCGGATTTAATGCTGACTTCGCTTATTCGGTCATTTTGGCAGAGGAGTTTGAACGGGTGGAAAGCGGGTTAGGCGGATGTGTATTACATAATGACATCATCGTTCCTTATTTGTATGACTATGGAACAGAGGAACAACGGCAAAGGTGGATCCCAAAATGCATCACCGGTGAATGCTCCACGGCGATCGCAATGACTGAACCCGGAACAGGGTCAGACCTAGGGAATCTGCAGACGAGGGCAGTGCGTGACGGGGACCATTATATCATCAACGGAGAGAAGACTTTTATCTCGAATGGACTGAAAGCAGGCATTGTCATTGTGGCCTGTAAAACAGACCCAGGCGCCGGTCACAAAGGAATCAGCTTGATTGTTGTCGAGGAAGGGACGCCGGGCTTTATCCGAGGCAAAAGATTAGAAAAAATCGGGCAGCCGGCTGGGGATACGACTGAACTTATATTTGAGGATGCGAGAGTTCCGGCTGGCAATCTATTAGGGGAAGAGAATAAGGGATTTTACTATTTGATGGAGAAGCTTCAGCAAGAGCGGCTGATGTGTGCCATTCAGGCGATGGCGGCAGCAGAAGAGTCATTGCGCATCACGATTGAATATGTGAAACAGCGGGAGGCCTTTGGCCGGCCGCTCAGCAAGCTTCAAAATACACAGTTCAAGATTGCAGAAATGGCAACAGAGGTCGCTATTGGCAGATCGTTCATTGATGATTTGATTGTCCGTCATATGGACGGGGAGGATGTTGTTACAGAAGTCAGCATGGCTAAATGGTGGGTGACAGACATGGCCAAGCGGCTTGTCGCAAACTGCATGCAGCTTCATGGTGGATACGGATTCATGGAGGAATATGCCATTGGCAGGCGCTACCGTGATATTGCGGTCACATCCATCTATGCCGGAACGAATGAAATCATGAAACAGATTATCGCAAAGAAAATCGGATTATAAAGGAGAATGACAGATGAGAGAAGCAGTAATCGTTGAAGCGGTACGAACACCAGTTGGAAAGAGAAAAGGTGTATTTAAGGACATTCGGCCGGATGACTTATTGTCCTATGCCTTGAAGGAAGTCGTAAAGCGTTCCGGTATATTGGCCGAACTCGTAGAGGATGTGATTATTGGCTGTGTTTCGCAGGTGGAGGAGCAGGGAATTAATATCGCTCGCTCAGCTGCTTTGATGGCTGATTTCCCTGTCAAGGTGCCTGGAACAACCATTGACAGGCAATGCGGCTCAAGTCAGCAGGCCATCCATTTTGCAGCACAGGCTATCCTTTCAGGTGACATGGATATCGTCATCGCTGGTGGAGTGGAGAGTATGACAAGGGTTCCAATGGGATCGACAAGGAAGGAATCCAGGCCGAGCAAAGAGCTCTCAAGCCGGTATGAACTAATCAATCAAGGTCTTTCAGCGGAAAGAATTGCAGAGAAATGGGGCTATGACCGTCAGCAATTGGATGAATTCTCTTTAATGAGTCATCAGCGTGCCATCAATGCTCAGAATGAGGGCCGTTTTGATCGTGAAATTATGCCGATTGAGGTCATTGAAGAGGATGGAACGAAGACGCTCGTCACCCAAGATGAAGGGCCGCGCAGAGGAACCTCCCTCGAAAAGCTTGGCACACTTCCGGCAGCCTTCAAGGAGGATGGAATCATTCATGCGGGGAATGCGAGTCAAATGAGTGACGGGGCAGCTGTTGTCTTGGTCATGTCTAAGGAGAAAGCACTTGAGCTTGGATTGAAGCCGCGCTTTAAGCTAGTAGCACGAACAGTTGTCGGCTCTGATCCAACCCTTATGCTGACCGGTCCGATTGAGGCAACAAGAATGGTATTGGAGAAAGCGGGCTTAACCATCGAAGACATAGATTTATATGAAGTGAATGAGGCTTTCGCTCCTGTTCCTCTTGCATGGCTTGATGATATTGGCGCTAATCCAGAAAAGCTTAATGTCAATGGAGGGGCAATAGCGCTTGGGCATCCACTCGGCGCAAGCGGTGCCCGCGTAATGATCACACTTATGCATGAGCTGGAAAGAACAGAAGGGAAATATGGTCTGCAGGCTATTTGTGAAGGTGCTGGAATGGCAAATGCAACGATTATCGAACGTTTGACGTAATATCATCATAAATGGGGAGGTTGGAAGGATGAAAATGAATGAAGTGATCGCCATTGTGACCGGCGGGGCATCTGGATTAGGGGAAGCGACAGTTAAATTGATTGTTGAAAATGGCGGTAAGGCTGTTATTATCGATCAGAATGAAGAAAAGGGCCATGCTCTTTCAGAAAAGCTTGGTCATTCACAGGTATTATTTAAAAGGGCTGACGTGACGAGTGAAGAGGAAGTCTCCCAGGCAATTTCTGATGGCATCAAGCAATTTGGCTCCCTGAATACGGTTATTAATTGTGCGGGGATAGGAGTAGGAGAAAAGGTAGTCTCAAAGGATAAGGTCCACGATTTAGGCCGCTTCAAGAAGGTGATTGAGGTGAATTTGATTGGTACATTCAATGTTCTTCGCCTGGCTGCTGAACAGATGATTAAGAATGAACCGAATGCAGAGGGCGAGCGCGGGGTCATTATCAATACGGCATCTGTCGCAGCCTTTGAAGGTCAAATAGGACAGGCAGCCTATAGCGCCTCTAAAGGCGGTATTGTTGGTATGACGTTGCCGCTTGCCCGTGACTTGGCACGCAGCGGGGTACGGGTCATGACGGTTGCGCCAGGCTTGATTGATACACCATTATTCGGCGGGCTTCCCGAACAAGCGAGAAAAGCACTTGGAGCAATGGTTCCATTCCCGTCTCGACTCGGTTACCCAGAGGAATACGCCATGCTTGCAAAAAGCATTATAGAAAATCCGATGCTCAATGGTGAAACAATCCGCTTGGATGGCGCCATCCGCATGCAGCCGAAATAAGGGGGATAAAGAATGTATACGGTGATTGAGGTTGAGAAATCTGATAATATCGCGATTGTAACTATTGATAATCCACCTATGAATGTACTAAGTCATCAGGTTGCGGAGGAATTATGCGAGGCCTTTGCTGAATTGGAGCAAGCGGATGATGTTGTCTCCGTAATCGTAACCGGTAAAGGAGAAAAGGCCTTCATGGCTGGGGCGGATATAAAAGAGTTCCCTCAGATGATTAATGGAGAAAAACTTGATAAACCTAGCAAGAAGAAGGAAGTCTTCCATGTTATTCACGCTTTCCCGAAACCAACGATAGCCTATTTAAACGGACATACACTAGGAGGCGGACTTGAGCTCGCACTTACCTGTGATATCCGTATTTCCTCAAAAGAGGTACAGCTGGGGCTCCCTGAAGTGAAGCTGGGATTGTTCCCAGGCGGAGGGGGCACACAGCGCCTGCCTCGCTTGATTGGGGAAGCAAAAGCAAAGGAATTGATGTTTACTGGAAATTCCCTCACGGCAGAGGAAGCACTCCATTTAGGCATCGTGAACCAAATTGCAGAAAATGGAATCGAGGATGCTAAGAGGCTTGCAGCCAAGATTAGCCGTCATTCCTTACAAGCATTGAAACGAATTAAACAAGCTGTCAATGAAGGTCATGAAAAGCCATTACAGGAGGGACTGGCCCTGGAGGCAAAGCTATTCCAGGAGGTGTTTGAGACGGAGGATGTGAAGGAAGGAATTCAAGCGTTTATTGAGAAGCGCCGTCCGGTCTTTACACATCGATAGATGAATAGATGAAGGACGGGTTTAATATGGCCGTCCTTTTCGTTTTTAGAGGAGATTTCTGTTCTTGGACCGGTGCAAGTAAAGGAGAATCGCTGAATACAATGGGTAAATGATAAT
>NZ_JBJEFJ010000063.1:0-2739 GCF_051873915.1 Pradoshia sp. | reverse complement strand
TTTAAGGGCGAAAGCCGACAGAGATTCTCATTACCTACCGCTGCAGAATTTCAACTCCACATAAAAAGACTGATCCAGAAGCGAATGCCGTCTTCAGGATCAGTCTCATCTATAAAACCTATTTATTGTTTAACATCTATAATTCGGCCTTCCACACCCGGTGCAACGGTTTGGTCTGGGAAGGATTGAATGTAGTCAGAGAAGATCTCCCAGTCAACAAAGCCTGGCTCACTTACACGTCCGTCAGCATAAATGTCCGCAAAGACACTGTAGCCGTCTCCGCCTTTAGCGGTGAAGATATTCGTGGCTGCATAATAGGTTTCTGTGTCAGAGAGGGCGGTGTATTCACCGTTTTGCAGTACTTCGACCGTTTGGACGCGCTGCCCAACTGGCTTGGAGCTGTCATACGTAAAGCGCATGCCTGCAACCTGAAGGAAGCCGCCGCTTGCACTTGGTGCAACACTCACGCTGTGCTCAAGTGCTGTTTTCAGCTCAGATCCTCTGATTTCCATAATCGCTAGGGCGTTGCTGAACGGAAGCACAGTCATCACGTCTGCCAATGTGATCGGTCCAGCCTTCAAGGTTGTCCGGACTCCGCCGCCGTTTTGCAGGGCAATCACGGTATTCGGGTTGATGGTTTTGGCTTTAGCCAGCATGCCGTCCGCTATCAAGTTTCCGAGATTTGTCTCGCCGGTTCTTGCGGCAGGGTTGCCTCCAATCAGGTCAACGGTTGTGGAGCCAACGACCTGATTTTTCTTTGCGTCAACAATTGGCTTGTACTTAGCTAGAATTTGCGCGGCTACGGGATCATCTGCAAAGATATAGGAGCCATCGGCATTCTTGGCATCAACGCTGATGAGCTCACCTTCATAGGCGATGACCTTTCCTTTTTTATCAAAGCTGACGTCAAGCTCGCCAAGGAATTTAGAATACTCGTTTGCTTGGACGATGACAGTCGGTTCTTTATACTTTTCGACCACAACAGGCTTATCAAGCTGAGAATGAGAGTGGCCGCCGACAATGACGTCGATGCCTTCAACTTGGTTGGCAAGCTCGAGGTCATTATCCCCGCCGCCATCATTATAGCCGATATGAGTGAGGGCGATAATCTTATCAACACCTTGTTTCTTAAGAGCTTTCACGGATGCTTTAGCTGAAGAGATATAGTCATCAAACTTTACGTCCCCAGGGCTTGAAATACTGGCTGTTTCAGCAGTGGTTAAACCGAAGATGCCGACTTTCTCCCCATTGACGTTTTTGATGATGCCGTCATAGATTTTGCCGTTCTTTGGTTTATTGGTGTACGTATTTAGCTCAAGGTTCTTCATAAGTGTATCCGCGCTGAAATCAACGTTTGCACTTACGAATGGGAACTGGGCTTTTTGCACAAAGGGTGCCAGCGCCTCACTTCCAAGGTCAAATTCATGGTTGCCGAATGTCATTGCATCAAATCCGGCGAGATTCATCAATTCAAGATCAGCCAGACCCTTGAATTCATTGAAATATAAGGTACCGGAGAATACATCACCGGCATGAAGCAGTAAATTGTTCGTGTTTCCTTTGCGGTGGTCATAAATCGCGCTGATTTGTCGTGGTGTGTTTTCAATATTGGCATGTGTATCATTCACATGAAGGACACGCAGCTGATAGTCAGGTGCTTTAATGGCTGATTGGAGCATCGTTAGGAATTCGGACAAGCTGACTCTTTGGCTGTAGCCAAATTTTGTTTCAGAGATTCCATCAGCAATATCATATAGAATGACAGCGCCAATCAGGTCTTTATGCTTTGCTGGTACATCGGTGAAATGAATTTCCGTGCTTCCTTTCAAATCGAACGCTTTCGCAATCCAGACGGCGAGTTCTCCGCGTGTCAGCAGATTATTGCTTCCGAATTTCTTGCCGTTCTTTCCTTCAAGGATGCCGGCATAAGCCAGGCTGTTAATAGCCTTCTGGGATGATTTTGGTACATCGGTAAACCCGGCATTCGGTGCTTTTTTCTTATCAAGCTTTAAGGCACGGGCCATCAAGCTTGCTGCATCAGCCCGGGTGATGGAGGTTTGTTTCTTGACGCTTTGCTGTGAAATCCCCAATTCCTGAATAAAGCCAGCTTCACCTTGCCGGTCAGCTGTCTTCGCTCCAGCTGCCGGTACAATCAATGTTCCGGCGAGTGCCGCAATCATTGTGAACGTGGCAATCATACGATAGAACTTTAATCGAAATTTCATATACCGCTCCCCTTTTATTCAATATGACCATTTTCATGGCCTCAATTCCGATTATAAATAGTTTTAGAGAGCTTCGACATTAAGTTTAGGGAAAATAAGGAAATAGACCTACTGAATTTTCTGTATCCGACATAGTATTTCTTATTTCTTAAAAATCTATGTCGTCTAAGCCTCGTTGTTTTTGGGCTAGTATTTCAATCGTACTATGATAATGCGGTTCCCCGTGGGACAGATCTAAGGCATAGGAATAACCCGTTTTAATCGTTTTGTAGGTACGAAAATATTCTTCTAGTTCTCCTTTCCTAAAATAATGTATGTACATTCCATTTTTGCGGATGAAGAAGGAGTTTTCTCCTAATCGTTCATATTCGCGCACAGCCTTTTGCCTGCTAGGCTCGTCTATATCAAATGCATTCACATAGACGAAGCCATCCTCTGTTAAGCCTCTCTTGACTTGGTCGAGAAGAGGGGCAATCTTTGGTTCAGGTATGAAGTTGAGCACATTTGAGAGGAT
>NZ_JBJEFJ010000062.1:0-2757 GCF_051873915.1 Pradoshia sp. | reverse complement strand
AAGAAGAAGAGCCGATTCCCTATAGAACCGGCTCTCTCCCCTTCTTACACTCGGATTTGACCTTCTCCGTATAGATAAAATTTATTTGAGGTTAAAGCTTTTAATCCCATCGGTCCACGTGCATGCAGCTTCTGTGTGCTGATGCCGATCTCAGCCCCGTAGCCAAATTCAAATCCATCTGTAAATCTGGTTGAGGCATTATGGTAGACGGCTGCTGCGTCGACTAAATTCATGAAAATCTCAGCATTTTGTTTATCTTCGCTAATGATAGCTTCTGAATGCTTCGTTCCATAGCGATTGATGTGATTTATGGCTTCCTTCACATCTGAAACCGTCTTAACACTTATCTCTAAGCCAAGGTACTCGGTTTCCCAGTCTTCTTCGCGGGCTCGTTTTGCGGGAGGAAATGCCTGACACACTTTTTCATCTCCATAGATGGTGACTCCATGCTCGTGAAGCTCTTTTAGGAATGCCGCACCGTGGATTGAGAACCATTCCTTCTCAATCAAGATGGATTCAATCGCATTACACACGCTCGGTCTTTGCGTCTTGGCATTGATAGCAATACGAGAGGCCATCTCAAATGAGGCTGTGCGGTCAATGAATAGATGACAATTACCCGCCCCTGTTTCCAGTACAGGCACGGTTGATTCCCTTACAACCGTTTCAATTAATTTTTTACCCCCGCGCGGAATAAGAACATCGAGGTATTCATTCATGGTGAACAGCTCTTTCGCTGTCTCCCGGCTTGTGTCCTCTATTAACTGAATGCTAAGAGGCGTGATGGCTGATTGGGATAATGCCTCGTGAATGACCTTGACAAGTGCTTGGTTGGAATACTGTGCGGATGAGCTTCCGCGAAGCACAACGGCGTTCCCTGTCTTCAAGGCGAGTGTTGCCGCATCAACGGTTACATTCGGTCTGGCTTCATAAATCATTCCGATGACACCGATTGGAACAGCCTTCTTTTGAATGAAAAGCCCATTTTCTTTTTTGATTGTTTCTAGAACCTCACCGATTGGGTCCTTCATTTCAATCAACAGCTGTATGGCAGCGGACATATCTTCAATCCGTTTTTCATTCAGCATAATCCGGTCCAGTACCGACTCTGTTAACCCAGCCTCTTTTCCTGCCTGCAGATCCCGGATATTTTCTTGAATCAAATAGTCTTTTTCAGCCAATAGCTTTTCAGCAACCAGTCGTAAGGCTTCATTTTTCTCTTCGGTCGTAACATTAAGCAAGGCAAAGCTTGCTTCTTTGGCGATTTTCCCCTTCTCCCTTACCTCACTCATTGATTATCTTCCTCTCTTTCGGTATTGTCACCCATTGATCGCGATGGATGATTTCCATGCTCATATTCGTTCCGCAAGCAAGCTCTGTACTGTGTTTCCCCATCATTCTCTCTAGAATGTAGGAAGGGTAAAGCACTTCACCTTTCCCAAGGAGCCCAGATTTCCCATGGACCTCAACGACATCCCCTTTATCAAAAGTGCCTGCTACATGTTGAATGCCTGCAGGCAGCAAACTGCTTCCCTTTTTCAATAAAGCCAGCTCTGCTCCCTCATCAACATAAATTCTTCCTGTCACGGCTGAGTGGAAAGCAATCCATTGCTTCGTATTCTTCAACGGGCTTAAAGAATCCTTTCCGACATAGGTGCCGTTTCCGTGTCCTGCAATAATGTCGAGCAATTTATTCTCACCCTGCCCTGAACCAATAAACACTGGAACCCCAAGGGAATTCGCAGTCCTTGCCGCCAACAGCTTAGAAAGCATACCCCCAGTTCCAACCTTCGTTCCTGAACCCTCTGCAAAGGATAAAAATGAATCGGTGACCTCATGAATGAAGTCGAACCGCTTCGCATCCTTGTTCTTGCCAGGATTGGAATCATATACTCCGTTAATATCCGTTAAGATGATTAACTGTTCTGCATGAATCAGACCGCTGACAAGAGCAGAGAGCATATCATTATCCCCAAATGTCAGCTCCGCAACCGATACAGTATCATTTTCGTTAATGATGGGAATAATCCCCCTGCTCAATAATTCCTCCATCGTGGAATAGGCATTTTTATAGCGGTCCTTCATGGAAAAATCGTTTCTTGTCAGAAGGATCTGGGCAGGCGTAAGGTTAAATTTCCCGAGCTTCTGCATATAGTTCTGGATCAGCAGGCTTTGCCCGACAGCCGCTGCTGCCTGCTTTCCTTTCAGCGTCACCGGCCTCCCAGGATAACCGAGTGCACGGAAACCTGCTGCTACCGCTCCTGAGGATACCAAAACGACCTCATGACCCATCTTGCGCAAGGCGACAATCGCCATAATATGATCCATGAATTTTTGTTCATCTATTTCACCTTTTGTATTGGTGAGTGAGCTGCTGCCAATCTTCAATACAATCCGTTTTTTTGACATATGAATGACTCCTTTTTTTGGCTGAATAGAAAAAAGCCCTCTTCTATCCAATCTAATTGAAAGGACGAAAAGGGCTTCATTTCCGTGGTACCACCTAACTTGAATGCTGTCACCAGCATTCCGCTCATTTATGTTAACGCTCTAAAAGCGCCCTGGATTAAAGGGACTCGGGAGGCAGGTTCACCCCGTCAGACCAAGCATGCAGGATCTTTCAGCCTGTGAATCCCGCTCTCTTTCAAACGAATGGTCTTACGTCAAGGTTACTAATCCTCCGTTAACGTTCGGATAATATTTCTTCTTATTATGGAAAGTTGTGTTGGAAATGTCAACAGGTTTGAAGGAATTTTT
>NZ_JBJEFJ010000061.1:0-15226 GCF_051873915.1 Pradoshia sp. | reverse complement strand
TTAACTGTCCGTAAATGCCCGATTGGTTCAACTAACCATCAGCGGAAGTAGCAAGACCCCGCTGATGGAAGTTTCACTTTACCCTTATCGTACCATATTTAGCAGATTGTTCGCTTTTCATACGTCTTTAGGTATTTCCAGCCCTTGCCCTTTGAAGCGTGAGAGGGCAATAAGAGGGAATATATAATTATAGCTCTCATAAAGGATATAAAAGCCTCCCGGCAGACCAACCCCAGTCGGATAGCGGGAAGCCTCTTCATCGTAATTCTTCTCATCTAGGAGAAAGCGAGCCGCTTTCATTGCGGCATCCCTTTTTTTCCTGCCCCCAGCTACGAGGGCGTCAAGGGCCCAGGCGGTTTGTGAGGGGGTTGAGTAAGCTAAGGGAATATATTTCTTTTTTTCACAGCTTTGGCAAGACTCCCCAAATCCACCGTCCTTTTGCTGAATAGATTCAAGCCAGTCCAGCGCCTTTTGCACAGCAGGATGCTTAGAGCTGATTCCAACTGCGCATAATCCCGTCACAGCTGCCCATGTACCATAAATGTAGCAAACGCCCCACTTCCCGTACCAACTGCCATTCCTCTCCTGATGCAGGAACAGCCATTTCACAGCTTTCTTCACCATCTCGTCATTATAGATCATTCCGGCATAGTTACCTAGAAACTCCAAAACTCTTCCCGTTAAATCAGCCGTTGAATCATCAATAAGAGCATCTGCTGCATTCTCAATCGGCAAGTGAGCAAAGAGCGGATCGTATGCATCTTTCTCAAAAGCGCCATATCCCCCATCCTTATTCTGCAGCTTTTTTAAATAGGCCGTCCCTCTGCTCCATGACTGCCGAAAGGGATGTCCAAGCTCTTGGCTCTTCGTCAAGGCTCTCAGTGCCGCCGATGTATCGTCATTGTCTGGATTGAAATGATTGCTGTCTGAAAAACCCCAACCGCCCGGAGAAGCACTCGGTGCATGAATAGACCAATCCCCCCTCTTTATGTGCTGCTTTCGCAATAAATACTCATTAGCCTTCTTGACCATTGGATGAGAGATATCCACACCAGCCGTTTGCAATGAATAGGAAAGGAGAGCGGTATCCCATACCTCTGAAGGTGAATTTTGAATATGCAGCCCTTCTGCAGTTTGAATGGCATAGCTCTTCAACCCTTCAACGGCCCTTTGCAGAATAGGGCTGTCCTTTGGATAGCCCATTGCCATCAAACCGTAAATCATATAAAAGGTTGATGAGGCATAGCTGTATAAAGTCCCATTCTCCTCAATCCGGTCAATCATCAGCTTTTCTGCTGCTTGATAGCCTATTTTACGGTAATACAGCGGATTTAGGTGAAGTGATTTGATTGATTGTACTAAGGTATCTGCTAACCCACGTTCCTCCCTGAACCAGCCGCCCTTCTTATCCTCAAAATAATGTTGTTCAACGTTGTGGTGAATGGAAAAACGTTTATTCATACAGAGGATCATCGGGGTCAGGTGAACTCTCGCATAATTGCTGCAATGATACATACTGAATGGGAAATACGAGGGCAGCAGAAAATAGGCTGTCGGAAAATTGAAATAGGAGGGATATGAATACATCCCATTCATCGCAAGAAAGAGTTTAATCATAAAGTGAGCCTTCTTTGGACCGCCATGCCGATCCATGAAATGCTCCGCCCTTTTCATCTCCTCATCATCCGAGTTAAATTCACCTGATATTAGCAGGGATGCATAAGCCAGCACAGTCGCTGATACATTTCCGTCCAACTCATCAGGGTAAAGCTTCCACGAGCCGTTATCCTGCTGCGATCGCAACAGCTTATTCACCAGCCCTGCCATTAAATCAGGCTCATTTAATCCTAATGTACGGATGATCGCAATCATGAAACAATCGGTTAAAATCGGACCTTGAAAAGGGAACGTCCACTTCCCATCCTCATCCTGCAGTCTTTCCAATTCTGCTTTCTTTGCAAGAATATATTTATGTATCACATCCATAATGGCCTTATCTTCCTCCATTCATATAACCGATTGGCAAAATAGCCAGCTGGTCCTTGATTGAGAAATCACGATAATACCGCATGAAACCTGCATAGATGAGAGCATCATCCTCTGTGCTTTTAATAAAGCGTGCTTCAAGCGCTCTTAAGGCTTGGCTGATTTCACTCTGTGCCACCGTCATTCTTTTTCCTTTTGTGATTGCAAGAATCTTCTCTATATACTCATTCGCAAATGCCGAATCATTCTCGTTCTTAACACAGTCCCGCTCAACAAGAAGAAAGGCAGGATACTCTTCAATTTCTTCCGATTCCATCAACTGTTTAAACCCTAGGAACGATCCTATAATAAATGCCGGGGCAGCAGCCGGGAATACAATAAATTCGAGCTTTTTTCCTGAAAGCTGTTCACCTATTTCATAAGCAAATGTTTGAATACCTGCGAGGAAAAAAGGATGATAATAATAAGAATCCTCCAATTTCCCGCTGTCGGTTACAGCTTCTTTTATCCGAGCTCTATGCGTATAAGCCCTCCATGCCAAACGCTCCTTATGTGGCATAGGAGAGACTTCTTTTTCTATCATACCTCTATCCTTCAGCATAGCCGCCATAGCGGCAAAGCCCCTGTCATAAACGCCTGAAAAGGGAGCAAAATATTCTAGTTTCAGCATGATGGACGGATTATCAGCGTCAAGAGGAATCAATGGCGTAAACCCTTCCCCCATGGTTATTTCTTTCCAATCCTCATTGCCCTTTGGAAAGAAGTGATTCTTGTACCTCCATAGACTGGCGGCTTCAAAATCAATACCGGCTGCATCCATCTTCTCTCCACTTCCAGGTATGTGTAGAAGTCCACCGCATTGACAAAGACTTGAGAATTCATCCAGCTCATAAACTTCATGACAGCTTAAGCACTCCAATGGTTCAATCATCCCGTCCCCCCTTGTTTCTCTTTGTCCAAAAACACGAAAAAGGAAAATATGGTATAATAAACATATGATAGAAATGCTAAAAACATTATCGGAGGTGACGCAATATTATTGCCTATCATGGAACGACCAAGCATAGCCATGAAAGCATTCTGGATAATGGTCTTAATCTGAACACGAATTTTCATTTTGGAAAACAAAACGGTGATGCCATATATGCGACAACAAGAAAGACGCTCGCAAAGAAATTTGGAGGGAGCATCGTCACATTTAAGGTCAATACAGATGAGTTTTTTCATGTAACGAATGATGAATATCAAAAGCTATACAACTCCATGGCAGAGGATCTTATTTTTCCTCACAAAACCATTAAAGAATATATGTATGATGCTTTATACGAGAAGATTCATAACTTGGATAATAAAAATCGTGTTTTTATGAAGAAGTATATCCGAGATTTAGAATACCGAATTGGCAATGTCCTGCAGGAACTCTTGATGAGTCAAGGGTACAAGGGAATCGTTATTTCCCATTCGGATCACAAGGGATATTATGAAGAGGTCACGATCTATGATTTGGCAAGCATCACGTATCTCTCTTAATCGATGCAATCATTAGAAATCCAAAACGCTTCTCAAAACTACACCCTTCCAATCATCTGCTCCAATACTTTTATCTGCATATGGCTAGTACTATCCTCAAGGTCATGAATGACGCTCACATCAGCCATCCTTATGAATAAATCCCCTCAAAAGCACTTTTCCAGTGTTTTTTTGGTGGATGATTGTGTAACCAACAAAAACAGCTATCTGAAAAGCCAGATAGCTGCTCACATACTGCTATAGTCAATCTAAGAGATTTAACACAGTCACTTTCTCGCGTGTCATCGATTCAATGCTTGAGCGAATCCCCTGCGTCCCAGTACCTGAACCCTTCACTCCGATAAACGGAAAATGATCGGGTCCCCGCTCGGTGCGACCATTGATTTGTACGGTTCCGGTTTCCAGCTTCTCAGCAATCTTAAAACCCGCATTTAAATCAGCTGTAAAAATACTCGCCTGCAGCCCGAATTCAGATTGATTGGACAGTTTTACCGCCTCTTCATCTGAATGAATACGAATCACGGGCAGGACGGGTCCAAACGGTTCCTCCCAAGCTACCCTCATTTTCTCTGTTACATGATCAAGCAATGTCGGATAAATCAAATTTCCGACACGCTTATTTCCCGTAACCGTAACGGCTCCATTAAGCACGGCATCATCAATCAATGATTGAACAAAATCTGCTGATGAGTCGTCAATAAGGGGAACAATCGTATGATTGTCCTTTGGGGAACCGACAGATAATCCTTCAACCTCTTCTTTTAACAGGCGGACAAATTCATCTCCAATTTCCTCATGCACAAGAACTCTTTTAATAGCCGTACAACGCTGCCCTGAATAGGAATAGGCTCCAGCGATGATTTGCTTAACAGCATAGGGAAGATTGGCATCCCTCCGGACAATGGCTGGATCTTTCCCTCCTAGCTCCATAACGAGCGGAACCATTTTGGCCTTCTGGGCAATATGAATACCGTTTTGCGTTCCGCCAGTGAAAGAAATCATATTAATATCAGGATGTTCAACTAAATAATCACCGATGACCGCTCCTCTTCCTGTTACTAAATTTAAAACTCCTTTTGGAAGTCCAGCCTTATCCAGCGCTTCAACCATGAGGGTTCCGCTCATCGCTCCTTGTGTAGCCGGCTTGAAAACGACAGCATTTCCACTGATCAAAGCAGGGGCTATTTTAGCTGCTGCTAGGTTGACAGGATAATTAAATGGAGATATAGCAAGGACAACGCCAAGCGGAACCCGATGAATGATGGCGACCTTAGAACGCGTTCCTCCCGGGAAGTTTTCACCAAGCATACTTTCTCCATGCATATGTGTGGCCTCTTCAATAGTATAACGGATAAAATCTGCCGTTCTCTCCACTTCTTTTATGGCATCATTATAGGATTTTCCGACTTCCTTCATCACGGTTTCCGCTAATTCTTTTTTTATTTTCAATAATTCATCAATCCAGCTTAGCAGGCATTTGGCCCTGTCAAGGATTGGGGTACCAGCCCAGTCTTTTTGTGACTGCTTTGCATTCTGGATGGATTCTTCAATTTCATCCTGAAGCATGGCTTGCACCTTTCCGACTTCCTTTTGCATATATGGTGATATGATACTGATTGTCTCGTTAGATTTACTCCTTCTCCACTCACCATCGAGATAAAACTCATAGGTTTTCGTCATATCTAATCCCTCCGAAGCTAAGCCAATAGTCTTTGCTTTATCTTTTGCACGAGAGATTTTTCTATACATTGTTTGAATGGAACAGCAGCGAATGAGGGAAAATGAAGGTATCTCATTTGAAAGAGGCGGTTTATATGAGAACTTCACGGCCGATTTGGCGAAAAATCCTCTGGTCGCTTATAGTCGTTCTGGTTAATCTCCTAGCAGCACCGATTGGAATCTATTTTCTTTTTGCTTTTAGTCCAGGTACGGTGATCTCGAATTGGGATATTGTGCGGGCCGGAAGCTTTATACTCCTATGCAATATCATTAGTCTTCAGCTCTTTATCGCCATTAGAAAGCGTCCGAACCCGTACACATACAGCGGTTTACTCCTTGCTATATTGCAGCTGGCAGCTTGCTGCCTTTATATGAGTCTTTATACAAAAACCGCCTATATCCTTTTTGCAGCAGCCATCCTTCTATCCATCGTTCTTCTCATTAAGACGATTAAACAGAAAGACCCAGCTATCATCTGACAGCTGGGTCTTTGCATTCTATTATTGAACGGCTTTAATGATCTCATTGATTTTCTTCGCTCCGAAAACCACTTCCTGATCATTGATAATCATGGCTGGAACGCTCATGACTTTGTATTTCGTTTTCAATTCAGGGAACTGGCTGATATCAACCATTTCCGCTTCAACCCGCTTGTTCAAAATCGCGATTCTTTGTGCACCGACTACAACATCTGGACAATAATGACAGGCAAGAGAGACCATGACTTTAATGTTAACGTCTTTATCAATGGCCTTAATGGATTCAGCAATTTCCGCATCTAGCGCTTGACCTGGTCCCGCTAGGTTATAAATCGCCAAGATAAAGGAATTTAGCTCATGACCACCAGGAACACCGTGGAATTTCACACCGCTATATTCACCTGCATGGTTCAATAAAGCGACTACTGGATATTTATCCGCATGAATCATTTCTTCCACTTTCGTGTTTTCGCCTCTTTTATGAAGCTCTAAGTGTACTTTATCGCCTAGCTCAGCGATTTCCGAGAGAAAATCACGCAGTTCAACGGATTTTGGCATACTTTCATCCACGATGGATACGAGAGTAATATCCTTTTCCATCCGTTCAAAAATACCTTTCAATTGGCCGCGAATCGCATCATTCAGAAGAGATGTTTTTGACCCAGTTGAGGAAGCTTCTTTTGTTTCCTCTTTCTTGGCTGGTTTTTCATCCTCTGGTTCGTCAGCAATTCCTAAGCGTTCCTTCTCTTCAGCCACATATTTTTGAACATCTGTACCAGCAATGGCTCCATCAGCTACCGCTGTAATGACTTGGCGTAAGGATTTTGGACGAAGATCGCCAACCGCATAAACACCCTTTACATTTGTACGCATTTCCTCGTCTGTCACAATATAACCGTGACGGTCCATCTCGATAATACCTTTAAAAAGCTCTGTCTTAGGGGCATAGCCGACAAATACGAAAACGCCGAATGTGCCGTCTTTCTCATTTGCCTCGTATTCCCATTCCTCTTTCGTTACATTATTAATGAAACGAGCACGCTGAATCATGCCCTCACCTGAGACCTCAAGAAGCTCCGTATTGAATTTCACTTCAATTTGGTCATGGGCAAGCACTTTATCAGCAATGGATGGTGCACATGTAAATTCAGGTTCACGCGCAATTACAGTTACTTTGCTTGCAAAACGTGTCAAGTAGATTGCTTCTTCCGCTGCAGCGAAGCCCGCTCCGATTACGAATACTTCTAAGCCTTCGAAGAATTCTCCGTCACAAGTGGAGCAATACGCAACACCGCGTCCGGTAAATTCAGCTTCACCAGGGAAACCAAGTTTACGAGGGCCTGCGCCTGTAGCAATGATAACCGCACGTGCTTCAAATTCACCATTCACTGTTTTTACTTTTTTGACATCACCATCAAAATCAACGCCGATGACGTCTGTTTTAACAAACTCAGCACCAAAATCCTCACATTGAAGCTTCATTTCCTCTGTTAAGGCTGGTCCTGTTGTTTTGCGAATGCCTGGATAGTTAACGATTTCATTCGTCGTTGCAGCTTGTCCGCCTGTATTGCCTTTTTCGAGGATTAAGGTTTTTAACTTCCCGCGGCCAGCATATACACCAGCTGACAATCCCGCCGGTCCTCCACCGATGATGATTAAATCATATATTTTCTTTGTCATTCATTCTCACCCTACTCTTTGTATTGAAAAGAGGCACCAATAGTTCCTGAGCGCCTCTTTCATTTCTCTCATTTATCTAATTAGATTTTTCCGATTAGGTCCAAGCTTGGTTCTAATGTTTCTTCACCTGGTGTCCATTTTGCCGGGCATACTTTATCCCCGTGCTCTGCCACGAATTGAGCAGCCTGTACTTTACGCACAGTTTCTTCAGCTGTTCGGCCGATTCCAAGGTCATGAATTTCATATGCCTTAATTTCGCCTTCAGGGTTCACGATGAATGTACCGCGGAGTGCTTGTCCTGCTTCTTCAATTAACACCTCAAATTGACGTGATAGTACATGCGCTGGGTCAGCGAGCATCGGGTACTTGATTTTGCCAATTGTGTCTGTCGCATCCGCCCACGCCTTATGTACGAAGTGAGAATCAGTTGACACAGAGTATACTTCACAATTGATTTCTTGAAGTTTCGCATAATTATCTTGAAGGTCAGCTAGTTCAGTCGGGCAGACAAAAGTGAAATCTGCTGGATAGAAGAAGAAGATAGACCATTTGCCTTTTACATCTTCCAAAGTAACCTCTTTAAAATCACCATCATGGTAAGCTTGCACGGTAAAATCTTCTAATTTCTTGTTGATTAATGACATATCGTAATTCCTCCTGATGAATCTGTTGAATGATTCTTACGTGTTACTTAATACTATTTTATAATAATTATTATCAAAGAGTTTGTCAATCGTTTTTCTAGAATAATTATTAAAAAACCTATCATTATCCTCAATTACGATAGTTGATTGATAACGAAATAATTATTCAGATATAATTAATGGTTGACTTTATCATTTCTAATCTGCCCAATCATCTGCAGTAATATGTCAAAATCTTTATCAGATATTGTTTCAATCCGATCAATTTGATTCTTTATAAATTCCTTATGAGGATTCTTGTCCCCGCTTCTAACCAGATATGTCGCTACTGTCCCAGTAATCGTACCAATACAGCCGATTCCAAAGAACATAAGAAGTACGGCAACCACCCGGCCTCCAATCGTTACAGGGGCAATATCGCCGTATCCGACAGTGGTCGTTGTCACAATCGCCCACCAAATCCCTTCTGCAAAGCTTGTGATCCCCTCCTCCAAATAGGTGATTGGAATAGCAGAAATCAAAATCAT
Organism: Pradoshia sp.; assembly: GCF_051873915.1. NCBI lineage: Bacteria > Bacillati > Bacillota > Bacilli > Caryophanales > Bacillaceae > Pradoshia > Pradoshia sp. The sequence continues at coordinate 6,661 of NZ_JBJEFJ010000061.1, read as the reverse complement.
GCCTCCGGTGATCTTCAGCATCTTGCTTAATCCATTCATCGTCAAAATCGCCATTAACTCTGGGAAATGGGTCCGGAGAATTTTCCATAGAACGACAAGGCGTAATAATCTGACAATCATAACCCCTTGGAAAACGCCGCTGACAGGGATTAGAGCAATGAGTTCAAACGGATGCCTTTTCACATAATCCCATTTGTTTTTCGATTTAAAAAATTCAAACGAAATGAGGATAACGAAGATCAGCCAAATGAACCGTCTTAGCCAACTGTAAATATGATGGGTATCTAACAGCAAAAACAGCGAAATAATTGCCAATGCGGCCATAAAAATGTCCTTTATGTATGATGTTTGTTCCTTCTTCATTGGCCACCTCCTCCCATTTAAGCGTATAAAATCAAACCTTAACGATACAATGGAAATAGTATCTATTGCTGGGACAGATAGAAAAAAACCATCCCTGTAACAGGATGGCTTTACGCATTCACAGCTCTTTCTCCATATAAAGTCGGTGCTCTCCTTCTCCAAATTCATGATGCCTGTATTCTACCTGGATAAACCCGCATTTTTGATACAGTTTAACGGCTGCCGTATTCGTTTCACTCACCGTGAGAGTCACCTTCTTGAATCCGTCATTTCGAAGCTCCTTCAGCACCTCTTCAAGAAAAACCGTACCAAGACCCTTCCCGTTCTGGTCAGAACGAACATAATACCCGAAAATATAGGCTTTCTCTGGATTTTCAAAATCACGGAGGCATTCACATACCGCTACCGGACGATCATCCCCGCTCTTCCGGTATAAAATCAGCTTGCCATATCTTGCGATAGGAACCAATGTCTGTTCATCCACCGCACCTAGCCCCGGAAAGGCATCCTTTTCTAACTCAATCATCATTTGCTGCTGCTCCGGCGTCAAATGACGCGGGATCTCTATATAATATTCGGACTGTTCAAAAGCCATCCGGCTCCCTCTTTTCTATTAAAAATATCATTGACTGATTGGCCACATGCCTTTCGGTATCCTCTTAAAAGGCAGATGATTAATTTGATTGGTCGCCACCCCTGGCGCATCCACATAAATGACCTGACTAATGAGTGGGTCAAAGGCTGCTCGGAAATGATTTTTGGCCTTAAGGACTAAATACCGGTAATCCATCGGCTCAATTCCAATATGCCGAAACAACTCAGGATCATTAGCTGACAATGGACGACCAATGATGAGATAATCAATCTCCCCAGAACGGATGAAAGCCGCTCCTTGAGCATCCACCTTCAACCCATGATTAAATGGACCGCTATTATAAAATATACCGTTCGAGACTGCTATAACCTCTGCTGAAACCTTAATCGGGCTCCCGTATTCCGGGTATGTCTTACCGCCGATTGATAGATTTAAGTGGCTTCCCGTGCCTGCTTTAAGACATTGTTCCAACGTTCCGCTATCTGCGATTGGCCCAATAAGCGCTTTACCGGGGTTCTCCTTCAGGAAAGCTTCAATCAATAGAGTAGTATCCCCACTACCACAGCTTAATGGATTATCCGCTATATCTGCAAGTACAATTGGCTTATCTTCATCAAGGGCAAGTGCCCTATGGATAGCTTCTTTAATAGAAGGAAGATGGACTAAAAACTCATAACGAATATCCCAATAATAGTCACTTATGCTTTTTGCCACAGCCCATGCTCGTTCCCTCTCTTTGGCGATGACCAAGACGGATGCTCCCGCATCTGCGACATCCCCATATGGAAATCCGCCAAACACAGACACGGCCAGGATATCCGGCTCTTTTTCATACTGCCTTGCAATGGTCATCATTCGCTGCATCGGTCCTTCCTCTGTCCTCATATTGATAGAAGGCAAAAGCATGGGGAGCTTTACACATACCGCCTCATACCGTTTCCTCTCTGCCAAGTGGCGGATCAGGGACATGGCCGCATTTCTCCCCTGTTCATACATATCGATATGCGGATAGGTTTTAAAACCGAAATGGTAAGGAGTCCAATTGGTCATCATTGGGCTGATATTCGCATGCATATCAAGGGTTGTAGCAATCGGCATTTCCCAGCCTGCCTCCATCCTGACTTCCTCAAGCAAGCTCAGTTCAGCATTATTAACCCCCTCAACGACCATTGCGCCATGCAGAGCAAGCAAGATTCCATCCAGCTCTCCTGCCTTCTTGATTTCCTCAAGCAAACCCTCTTTGATTTGCTGATAGGTTTCATTCGTCACCACGCCAGATGGGACAGCGGCAGTACATTGCAGGGGAACGAGCATAAATCGGTCATCCTCCTGTAACACATCAATGAAACCGCCCACCTCAGTCTTCGTTCCGGTATAAGCATGAAGAATATCCTCGCCGGTGAAAAATCCCTCGCGTCTAAAGTCCTCCATAGTAGTTTTTTCCTTCGTGAAGCTATGGGACTCATGATAAAAAAAGGCAATGCCAATTCTCCATTTCCTCATCAAGAAGCCCCCTTTCATTCATAAGATACATAGATAGATTTCCACTCTGTCATACTATCAAGAGCATGATGCGATACTTCCCGTGCACCATTGCCAGATTGCTTCAATCCGCCAAAGGCTACGCCGATTTCCGCATTTGCTGTACCATTATTGATATAAACTAAGCCGCTTTCAATTTCCCTAGCCCCGCGCTTTGCATAAGAAAGGCTTTCTGTAAATAAGGAGGTCGATAACCCGTAAACGGTTTGATTATTGATTTGGATCGCATCCTCGTAATCTTTCGCCTCAATGACCGCCAATACCGGGCCAAATATCTCTTCATTCGCAATTCTATGTTCTGGCAATACGCCGCTCAAGATTGTAGGTTCATAGAAATACCCATTATGATTTGGAATTTGTCTGCCACCGCATTCGAGTCTCGCCCCATCCGCTAATGCTTCTTCAACAAACGAATGAACGATATCCAACTGTTGCTCATTCACTAATGGTCCAATATCAATCTCTGATTTCATCCCGTCCCCAATTTTCAGGCTTTTCGTTTTTTGGACAATTAAATCTAACAGGGCAGCCTTAACATCTTTTTCAACAATGACTCGGCTTGTTGCCGTGCATTTCTGTCCTGTTGTCGAGAACGCAGCTCGCACAATACAGGCAGCTGCTTTCTCTAAGTCCGCATCCTTAAGGACAATGGCGGCATTTTTTCCGCCAAGCTCGAGCGAGATCTTTTTCATATGTTTAGCTGCCTCGACCGCCAGCTCCTGGCCGACTTCGGTTGACCCAGTGAAAGAGACGGCAGCCACATAAGGATGACTGGCCAATTGTCTGCCAACCTTTCCTCCAGAACCGGTAATCAAATTGACAACCCCATCTGGAAAGCCTGCCTGATGGAATATTTCCATCAAAACGCCAGCTGAGAGAGCAGTTTCAGAGGCAGGCTTCCATACAACCGTATTGCCGCTTATGAGTGCGGCACAAATCTTATAGGATGCCAATGCGACAGGGAAATTCCATGGTGTAATACAAGCCACCACGCCAAGAGGCTCCCTTACCATCGTAATATCACAATTTGGCATGCCGGAAGGGACGGTTTGGCCGAATAGACGCCTGCCCTCTGCGGCCATATATTTGCATGTCTCGATCACGACATTGACCTCTCCTAAGGTCTCTGCCAGAACCTTGCCCATTTCTTTCGTCATCATCTTCGCCAGTTCTTCTTTTCTGCCTGCACAAATCTCTGCTGCTTTATAAAGATAGGCAGCCCTTACAGGTGCAGGTGTTCGCTTCCACTCATGATAAGCTAGATAGGCAGACTCTGCTGCTTGATGAACCTGGTCACCCTCTGCCATCGTATAATATCCAACTACCTCTTTATTGGCAGGATTAATGCTTTCTGAAAGCTGTTGACCAAACTTACTCTCCCAACGTCCGTTCATATACAGCTTTTGAATGATTGCACTCACTTCCTCACCCCTTCAAACGAGCTCTCCAATGGCACTTTCAAGAATTGATAAGCCCTCATCCATATCCTCTTTATTAATATTCAGCGGGAGCATTAAGCGAATCGTCTGGCCATGTACCCCGCAATTCATGATCAACAAATGTCTTTCCAAACATTTTGCTTTGATTGCCGGTACAATCCTTGATGCTATCGACGGCTGGAACTCAATACCAATCATCATTCCCACACCCCTGATTTCCTTAATATCCCTGTACTTTTGCAAATTAGCCTTCAGGCGGCTGACGATTTTCTTCCCGAGCCTTTCACTTCGTTCAACAAGATTCTCCGTTTCAATCACATCAATACTGGCAAGGGCTGCGGCACAAGAAACTGGGTTGCCGCCAAATGTGGAACCATGTGCCCCTGTCGGCCATTTCTCATGAAGCTCGCGGCTTGCCACTATAGCCCCAAGCGGCATCCCGCCTGATAAGGCTTTCGCAAGGACAAGAATATCAGGAACAACACCCGAATGCTCAGCCGCAAACATTTTCCCTGTCCGGCCAAAGCCTGTTTGCACCTCATCGAAAATGAGTAGAATCCCGTGCTGGTCAGCAATCCTTCGCAAGCCCTGCAAGAATGAATTCGGTGCAGGATAATAACCGCCCTCACCCATGACGGGTTCAATCAAGATTGCGGCTACACGTTCTGGTGAAATCCGCAATTCAAATAAGGATTGGAGCTGAGCAAGACTATAGCTTGCCATGTCTTTTGGCGGATTCTCCTTAATAAGCCCTGGATATGGATAGGTGACATGATAGACCTCACCAAGCAGCGGTTCATAGGAGGTGCGGTATTTACTGCTCGAGCCAGTGACAGATGTTGCGCCAAGTGTCCGTCCGTGGAAGGAGCCGTCAAAGGCGATAATCCCCGGCCTTCCAGTCACTGCCCGCGCCATTTTCAAAGCACCGTCAATCGCTTCACCGCCGGAATTAGAGAAAAAGACCGTATCCAGATTTCCCGGTGTAATTTGGGCAATTTTTTCGGATAATTTGACAACGGATTCATAATATCCATAGTTCAAACCAAAATGAATCAAGTTTTCCGCCTGTTGCTGAATTGCTTTCACCATGCTGTCATGGGCATGGCCTAATCCATTGGATGCAACCCCTGAAACAAAATCGATATACTCACTTCCATCCGCCGTCCAGAACCGCACTCCCTTTGCCCGTTTGATGACCAAATCAGTCACACGTGTACTAACGGGGGATATATGCTTCCTCGCAAGGCCTCTTAAATATTCCGTTTCCGCATGCTTCATATCATGTGCCCTCCTTCATGGAATCCATTAATGCTTGTAGCGCACTGTCCAGCAAGCCAATCAATTCATCGATTTCATCCCTGTTAATGATTAACGGCGGGGCAATAATCAAATGATCTCCTGCATGCCCATTAACCGTCCCGCTCCCCGGATAGAAAACAGCTCCAAGCTCCATAGCCTTTTCGTTCAATTTCTCAGCGATTCGCTCATCCGGCATAAAGGGAGTTCCATCTTGCCGAGATGCAAGCTCCAGGCCAAAGAAGAGACCTCTGCCTCTTATGTCATAAACAATAGGATACTTTTTCTTTAAGTTTAAAAGGCCAGACATTAAATGGTTTTCCTGTTCATTTACATTTGCCAGGATATCATCTGTTTCATACTTCTCGAGTGCTGCAACACCCGCTGCGACCGTGACGGGATGACCGCTATAGGTGTACCCGTGCACAAATTTCCCATGACCGTTTTGGATGATTCCCTCCACTATTTTGTCATGCACAATCATACCCCCTAGAGGAGAATATCCTCCTGACACCCCTTTTCCAAAAGTGATAATATCCGGTATAACCCCATAATGCTCAATGGCAAAATGAGCCCCTGTTCTACCGAATCCCGTCATGACCTCATCAATGATCAAAAGCAGATCATACCGGTCACAAAGCGCTCGAACCTGTTCAAAGTAAGAGCTTGGCGGAGGAATAGCCCCTGCCTGGCTTCCTGTGATTGGTTCAGCAATAATAGCAGAAATTTGGCTCGGTCCAATTTCGAGTACGAGCCTTTCCAGCTCATGAACACATGACCAATCCTTATTACTCTCACATTCGCTTTCTATTCTATTAAAAGGGCAATGAAGGCAATGTGGCGCCGATACATGCTGAAAAGGCAGCAAATATCCATTATACGGCTGCCTCCGCTTAATATCACCGCCTGCTGATAAAGAACCAATCGTATTCCCGTGATAGGATTGCCACCTGCCAATTACCACCTGCTTTTCCGGCTCCCCTCTGTCACGGAAATATTGCCGGGCAAGCTTAATGGCACTTTCATTCGCCTCTGAGCCCCCGCAGGTAAAGTACACCTTATTCAGCGGCGCTGGTGCCAGCTTAGCGACTCTTTCTGCCAGCTTATGTAAAACCTCTGTCTCAAAGCGCATCGTATGAACAAAGGCTGCTTTCTCTGCCTGCAAAGCCATTGCCTCTGCAATTCCCTTATCTCCATGGCCTAAATTGGCCGCAACCGCACCAGAACACCCATCCAAATACCGCTTTCCATCATCAGCATACAGATACACACCCTTGCCATGCGTAATGATTGGATACACTTTCGTTAGATCCCTGTGAAACACATAATCCTCCAACCGAAGCACCCCCATCTCCCCATTCTAAGTTTATGCCGGAAACAGAGCTGAAAGACCGAACTTCAGGTAGATTTCAGATTGATGGTTCTC